>JANNHX010000646.1:0-7651 GCA_031404615.1 Chloroflexota bacterium | reverse complement strand
CCCGCCGCGAAGTGCATCTCGCGGATCGCCTGGACGAGATTCGAGCGGAGGACCAGACGCTTGGCCATCGCCTCGCGGCGGATGTCCAGGTAGCGGTACTTGAGCCGCAGGCTCTCGTCGATCGTGGCGTCCGGGTCGTTCACGTAGAACGGCGGCGTCTTCGCCTCGTTGAGGATCGTGACCTTGGTGGCCTGCAGCTCGATCGCGCCCGTCGCGAGCCGGGCGTTCTCCTGGCCCGGCTGGCGGAGGGCGACGGAGCCCTCGACCGCGATCACGAACTCGGAGCGGACCTTCGAGGCCGTGTCGTGCGCCTCGGGGGCATCCGCGGCATCGATGACGACCTGGGTGATGCCGTGGCGGTCGCGCAGGTCGATGAACAGCAGCTTTCCGTAGTCGCGCCGGCGGTGGACCCAGCCCGCCAGCCTGGCGTTCTGCCCGGCGTCGTCCGCGCGGAGGTCCCCACTCGTGTGGGTGCGGTACGGCGTTGCGAGGCTGAACGGTTCGGCGGGCACGTGAAAGGCTCTCCCACTGGGGTGTGCGACGGGGTGCCATCGTACGTCACCCACCGGCCGACGGGCCGCCACGCCCTCCTCCCGCCGGGGGGAAACCGGGATGGTCCGCCCGACGTACCAGCGCCTGTCCGGCCGGATTCGGGCTGGCCCATCGTCCCCTGGGCCAGCCTCGCTGCCCGCATCCGCGCATCGGACCGCTGGAGGAACGCAATCATGCGCGTTGGCAGACTCCTGTCCGGAGCCGCGGCGGCGGCGCTCCTGGCGACGGCCCTTGCCGGGCCTGCGCTGGCACTGGGCCCAAGGGTGCCCGATCCGATCCCCGAGCCCATCCCGACCGGCAGGGTGACGGTCCACCTCGAGACGATCGCCACAGGCCTGCGCAACCCCGTCACCGGAGCGGTCGCGCCCGGCGACAGGAAGCACCTCTTCGTCGGCGAGCAGAGCGGCAGGATCTGGAAGGTCGACGTCCGTCACCCGGGAGCCGCCCCGACGCTGTTCGCGGATCTGAGCAGCATGGTCCTGCCGCTCGGATGCTTCTTCATCAACTACGACGAGCGTGGCATGTTCGGGATCGCCTTCCACCCGGACTACAGGCACAACGGCCTGCTGTACACGTTCACCTCGCAGTCGCCGCTCGGGCAGCCGGCGCTCCCGCCCAACCAGTGCAACGCCCGCACCCCGGATCACGACAACGTGGTCACCGAGTGGCACGTCATGAACCCGCGCTCCCGCGACGCCGTTGTAGACCCGGCCAGCGCGCGCGAGGTGCTGCGCAACCCCCACCCGCAGTTCAACCACAACGGCGGCGAGCTCCGCTTCGGGCCGGACGGCTACCTGTACGTCTCCATCGGCGACGGCGGCAGTGCAGACGACCAGGGCCCGGGGCACGTCGCGGGCGGCAACGCGCAGGACCTCGGCAGCCTCAACGGCAAGATCCTGCGTATCCGCCCGAACAGGAGCTGGGAACCCGCCGGGTACACCATCCCGAAGAGCAACCCGTTCGTCGGGATGCCGGGGGCCCGCGGCGAGATCTGGGCGCTCGGCTTCCGCAACCCCTACAAGATGTCCTTCGACAGCAGGACCGGCCGGCTCTACGTGGCAGACGTCGGGCAGAACGACGTCGAGGAGGTCGACCGCGTCAAGCGGGGCGGCAACTACGGCTGGCCGGTCAAGGAGGGCTCGTTCGCCTTCGACCAGAACGGCGCCGCAAACGGGTTCGTCACGGCCGACACCGTGACCGGTCCGTACATCGACCCCATCGGCCAGTACGACCACTGCCTGGGTCCCGTGGATCCCGCGCTGGCGGGCCCGTGTCCCGTCAGGGAGGGAACCGCCGTCGTCGGCGGGTTCGTGTACCGCGGCCACGAGGTCGACGCGCTCCGCGGCCGCTACGTGTTCGGCGACTACTCCCGCGACTTCTTCCGGAGCGACGGGCGCCTGTTCGTCCTCAACGGCAAGCACGGCGTGCAGGAGCTCATGCTCGACACCGGGATGCCGCTGGGGCTCGGGCTGCTCGGCCTGGCCCAGGATGCCCGGGGGGAGCTCTACGTCCTCGGCAAGTCGGGCGCCGTGCCCGGCAACACCGGGATCACCGACCCGGCCAACACGACCGGCGTCATCATGCGGATCACCGGCGTGGACGACGACGACTGACGTCGGCGCATGCCACAGCGGCCGGGCTGCCCGTCGGGCGGTCCGGCCGCCGGATTCCGGCCTCAGCCGTGCTTGTGGCTCGCCTCCGCACGCGCCAGCTCCCGGGCGAGGTCCCCCACGCCCACGAGCCGCTGGGTCCCCGCCAGCAGGTCCCGCACCTGGACCTGGTTCTCCTCCAGCTCCGAGCCGATGATCACCGCGAAGTGCGCCCCGTCCTTGCCGGCGGCCTCCAGCTGGCGCCCGAGCTTGCGCCGCGCGAGATCGGCCCGAGCCCGCAGCCCCGCCGCGCGCAGCTCCGTGGCGATCCACAGCCGGGATACGGTGTCATCGGGATCCGCGCCCACCACCACGGCGACCGGGCCCTGGACCGAGGCCACCGCGACGCCCCCCGACTGCTCGGCCAGCACGAGCGCCACGCGGTCCAGCCCGAGGCCGAACCCGATCCCGGGCGTCGGCTTGCCGCCCAGCAGCGCGACGAGCCCGTCATACCGCCCGCCGCCACCCAGCGCCTGCTGCTGGCCCTCGCGGCCGGCAACGTAGAACTCGAACGCGGTGCGGGTGTAGTAGTCGAGCCCGCGGACCAGCCCGGGCTCCACGCGGAACGGCACGCCCAGCGCGCCGAGGTGCGCCTTGACGCTCTCGAAGTGCGCCGAGCAGGCCTCGCACAGCCGGTCCGTGATGCGCGGCGCGGCAGCGTTGATGGCGGCCATGGCCGGGTCCTTGGAGTCCAGGAGCCGCAGCGCGTTGCGCTCGAGACGGTCCAGCTCCGTGGGCGGCAGCGCCGCCCCGAACTCGCGGTAGTACTCCACGAGCTCTGCGATGTACGCCGGCCGGCACGCCGGGTCGCCGATGCTGTTGACAAGCACCTCGACGCCCTTGACGCCCGCCTCCGCGTAGAAGCGCAGGCCCAGCTCGATGATCTCGGCGTCCACGCCGGGGCCCGCATCGCCGATGGCCTCGACATCGAACTGCCAGAACTGGCGGTACCGGCCGGCCTGCGGGCGGTCGTAGCGGAACATCGGCCCGGTCGTCGTCAGCTTCACGGGCTGCGGCCAGGTCTGCATCCCGTGCTGGATGTAGGCGCGGACGATGCCCGCGGTCGGCTCCGGGCGCAGCGCCCAGGCCTCGGCCTCCTCGGTCCGCGGCGCGATCCGGAACAGCTCCTTCTCGACGACATCCGTGACGCTGCCGATGCCGCGCTCGAAGACGGCCGCCTGCTCGAACAGCGGCGTCTCGATGGGCCGGTAGCCGTATCGAGTGGTCAGCGACGAGGCGACGGCCATGAGGCGATCGAAGACCGCGCGGTCGTCCGGGAGGAGGTCACGGGTGCCCCGGGGGGCTCGAAAGGAAGGCATCGCCCAGAAGGATAGCCGCCGCCGGTCAGCCTTCGTGCAGCAGCCACACGAAGACGACGGCGAGCGCGGCGATGACAAGTGCGGCCGCGGCCGCGATGATGATCGAGAGCTGGGCCGGCGCGAACGTCTCGGCGTCGATGTGCCGCCGTCCCTCCCGGTAGCGGACCATCCCCACCACGATGGTGAGCGCCCCGGTGCCGATGACAACGGCCGAGAGGCCGCGGATCAACGGGAATCCCGGCGCGGCGTCCCGCGCGAGAAATTGCGCGGCCGCGAGCCCGAGGGCGACGAGCGTGATCCCGGTCCGGAACCAGGCGAGGAACGTCCGCTCGTTGGCGAGGTGGGTTCGGGCACGGGAATCGGCATCGACGGTCACGCCGCCAGCATAGCGGCGCCCGCGCAACGAAACTCTAACGTTTACGTGAACGGCAAGGTTTGGTAGACTCCACGCCGTGACCGACACCCCCAGCGCGCCCCGCCTGCTCCGCATCCAGGAGGTGGCGGCCGACACCGGCCTCACCGCCCGGACCATCCGCTACTACGAGGAGCTGGGTCTCCTGGCACCCGCCGCCCGCTCCGAGGGCGCCTACCGCCTGTACGACACCGAGGACCTCGAGCGCCTGCGGTTCATCCGCGGCCTGCGGGACGACGCCGGCTTCGCCCTCGCGGACATCCGCCAGCTCCTCGAGGATGAGGATGCGCGAGCCCGGAACCGGGAGCGCTTCCGCGGAACGGCGGACGAGGACGAGCGACGCCGGATCGTCCGCGACGCCATCGGGATCGTGGACCGCCAGGTTGCCACGATCCAGGCCAAGATCAACCGGCTCGAGGCGATGGTGACCGAGGCCGAGGGCCGCCGGGACCACCTCGTGGGCCACCTCGTGGACCTCGAGGCCGGACGCGAGCCGGACCATACGCACACGCCAGCGCGGGCAGCCCACCCGGGGACGCCGCGGTGACGGGCCGACCGGGCTCAGGGTTTGCGCTCAGGAACGGCGGGCGAGCCCTCGCCCACCGCAACTACCGCGTGTTCTTTGCCGGGCAGCTGGTCTCGCTCGTCGGGACCTGGATGCAGCAGGTCGCCCAGGCCTGGCTCGTCCTCGACCTCACGCACGACCCGTTCGTGCTGGGCCTCGTGACCGCGCTCGCCTTCCTGCCGGTGCTGGTCCTGGGCCTGTTTGGCGGGCTGATCGCGGACGCGCTGCCCAAGCGCAAGACGCTGATGGTGACGCAGATCGTCCAGATGCTGCTCGCGTTCATCCTCTTCGGGCTCGTCGTGACCGACGCGGTCCAGGTCTGGCACATCCTCGTGCTGGCCGCGATCCTGGGCGTCACGAACGCCGTCGACATGCCGACGCGCCAGGCCTTCACGGTCGAGATGGTCGGCCGTGAGGACGTCGCGAACGCCGTCGCGCTCAACTCCGCGATCTTCAACGGGGCTCGGATCATCGGCCCTGCGATCGCCGGCCTCACGATCGGCTTCTTCGGCGGCGACGTTGCGGTCGCGTTCCTGGTCAACGGGTTCAGCTTCCTCGCGGTGATCATCTCGTACGCCGCGATGCGCCAGGAGGACCTCCAGGTCCCGCCGGTCTTCGCCCGGCCGCACTCGGTGCGGGAGGTGGGCACGTCGCTCGCGGAGGGCCTGCGCTATGTCAGGCACACGGAGCTCGTGCTGCTCGCGACGGTCACCGTGGGCCTCGTGGCCACATTCGGGATGAACTTCGGGGTCACGATCCCGGCACTCGCCCGCGAGGTCCTGTTGACGGACGCCACGGGCTACGGCTTCCTCATGACCGCGACGGGCATCGGGTCGCTGGTCGCGGCCCTGGGTATCGCCTTCTCCGGCAAGTCGCGGCCGGTCATGATCCCGATCGGCGCGTTGATCCTGGGTGCCGCGCTCGCCTTCGCCGCGTTCATCCAGGTCTTCGCGCTCGCGCTGGTCGCGATGCTGTTCGTGGGCTTCGGGGCCATCGGCATGGCGGCCACCGCCAACACGACGGTCCAGCTCGCGGTCCCGGACGAGCTCCGCGGGCGCGTGATCAGCGTCTACACGACGGTCTTCGTGGGCTCGACGCCGATCGGCGGCCTGCTGATGGGCTGGATCGCCTCGCGGTTTGGCGTCGACGTCTCGCTCGCCGTGGCCGGGGTCGGGTGTCTCGTCATCGGGGCCGTGATGTTCTTCTGGCTCCGCCGGATTCGCCGCGACGACCTGTTCAAGGCCGCCGTCCCGCCGCGACGCGAGAGCGTTCGCGCAGCGGTCGGCGCCACCAACCGTGGGACCCGGCCCTAGGACAGGTCGCGCTGGACCGACAGGACGTCCTTCAGCTGCTCGACCCGGCCCATCACCTTCGCGAGCTGCGCGACGGACGCCACCTGGAGCGTCATCGTCACGATCGCGGTGTGGTCCGGGTTCACGCCGACGTTGGCCGCCAGGATGTTGACCCTGTTCTCCGCCATGACCTGTGTGATGTCGGACAGGAGTCCCGTCCGGTCGTACGCCTCGACGCGGATGGCGATCGGGTAGGTCTGCGCCGGCGCGGCCTCCCACTCGACCTCGATCAGGCGGCTGACCTCGCGCTCGTTGATGACCGTGGTGCACGAGCGCAGGTGGACGGTGATCCCCTTGCCGCGGGTGATGAATCCCTGGATCGGGTCGCCCGGGATCGGGTGGCAGCACTTCGCGAAGCGGACAAGGAGGTCCCCCACCCCCTTGACGCGGACGCCGCCGGTCCGGGCGGCCTGCTGCGGCGCGATGGTCGGCAGCGCAGCGTGCCCGTCGTCGAGGACGCCCAGGCGCATCACCACCTGCTGGGCGGAGATCGCGCCGTAGCCGATGGCGGCGTAGAAGTCGTCCAGGGTCTCGTGCTGGTAAAGCCTGACGACGTCGGCAATCTTGTCGTGCCCCACGGCCTGGATGCTCGTCCGGGCCAGGCGCCGAAGCTCGCGATCGAGGTTTTCGCGGCCGTGGATGATGTTCTCCGCGCGGTCCTTCTTCTTGAACCACTGGCGGATCTTCTCCCGGGCGTGGGAGGTTCGGACGATGTTCATCCAGTCGCGCGACGGGCCGTGCTCGCCCTTGGTCGTCACGATCTCGACGATGTCGCCGTTCTTGAGCCGGTAGTCCAGCGGCACGAGGCGGTTGTTGACCTTGGCGCCGATCGTGCGATGGCCGATGTCCGTGTGGATCCTGTAGGCGAAGTCGAGCGGCGTGGCGCCCGCGGGCAGGTCCTTGACGTCGCCGCGCGGCGTGAACACGAAGACCTGATCCTGGAAGATGTCGAGCTTGATGCCCTCGACGAACTCCGTGGCGTCCGACTCGCTGACGTCGCGCTGCCACTCCATGAGCTGGCGGAGCCAGGCAAGCTTCGCGTCATAGTCGCGCTCCGCCTTGGAGCCTTCCTTGTAGCGCCAGTGCGCCGCGATGCCGACCTCGCTGACCTGGTGCATCGCGTGGGTCCGGATCTGGATCTCGAGCGGCTTGCCGTCGAGCGCGATCACGGCCGTGTGCAGCGACTGGTAGAGGTTATTCTTGGGGACCGCGATGTAGTCGTCGAACTGGCCCGGGATCGGGCGCCAAAGCGCGTGGACGATGCCGAGGGCCGCGTAGCAGTCGCGGATCTCATCGACGAGCAGGCGGATGGCGTAGACGTCGTAGATCTCGCCGAACTCCGCGCTCTTGCGCTGCATCTTCTTCCAGATGCTGTAGATGTGCTTCGGGCGACCCTGGAGCTCGCCGACGATGTCGGCGTCCGCGAGGCGCGGCTTCAGCTCCTCGATCGCCCGCTCGATGTAGGTCTCCCGGCCCGTCCGACGCGTGTCGAGGAGCTTGGCCAGCTCGCGGAAGGCCTCGGGCTCCAGGACCTTGAAGCTCAGGTCCTCGAGCTCCCACTTGATCTGCCAGATCCCGAGGCGCTCGGCGAGCGGCGCGTAGATCTCCATCGTCTGGCGGGCGATGCGCTGCTGCTTGTCGGACTCGAGGCCGTACAGGGTGCGCATGTTGTGGAGCCGGTCGGCAAGCTTGATGAGCACGACCCGGATGTCCTGGGCCATGGCCAGGAGCATCTTGCGGATGTTCTCGGCCTGCTGCTGCTCGTGGCTATGGGTCGAGAAACGCGATAGCTTCGTCACGCC
>JANNHX010000645.1:0-31327 GCA_031404615.1 Chloroflexota bacterium | reverse complement strand
GTAGACGCTGCCGTAGGCCTCGCCGGTGAAGCTGGGGTCGTAGCCGGCCTCGATGAGGGCCCAGGCCTTCTTCTCCTCGCTGGCCTTGCTGGTGATGAAGTCGATGATGTCCGGGTGGGTGACGTCCAGGATCACCATCTTGGCCGCGCGGCGGGTCTTGCCGCCCGACTTGATCACGCCCGCGAACGCGTCGTAGCCGCGCATGAAGCTGACCGGGCCGCTGGCGACGCCGCCGCCGGACATCCTGGCCTTGGACGAGCGGATGGGCGACAGGTTCACGCCGGCGCCCGAGCCGTACTTGAACAGCATGGCCTCGGTCTTGGCCAGGTCCATGATGCTGCCCATGTTGTCCTGGACCGAGTTGATGAAGCACGCGGAGCACTGCGGCCGCGCCTCGATCCCCACGTTGAACCAGACGGGCGAGTTGAAGCTCATCTTCTGGTGGACCAGGAGATGGGTCAGCTCCGCCTGGAACGCGGCCAGGTCCTCGTCGGTCGCGAAGTAGCGCTGGGTCTCCGCCCAGGCCGCGATCGTGTTGACGACGCGGTCGATGAGCTGGCGGACGCTGTGCTCGCGCTCCGGCGTGCCGACGTGGCCGCGGAAGTACTTGCTCACGACGACGTTGGTGGCGAGCTGGCTCCAGGCGCTCGGGACCTCGACGTCCTTCTGCTCGAAGACGGTCTTGCCGGTCTCGGAGCTGATGCCGGCGGTCCGGTACTCCCAGGTGATCTCGTCATAGGGGTGGACGCCGGGGCGGGTCCAGCGGCGCTCGAACGTGAGCCCCCGCGTCCCCTCGCCGGTAAAGCTGGCACCGTACGCGCCGCCGAGCCCCTTGCGGGTCTTCGTGGCGCTCGTCTTCGTCCCGGCCTTGCCCGCGCGGGCCTTGGGCGTGACCTTCTCATCCATGACCGGGACAACCTCGCGAGCCTGGGCCATAACCGTTTCTCTCCCTCCGCTCCCGCAGGACTGCGGGACCTCGCCTTGACAGCCGACGGCACGGATGGGGGTCCCCTGGGGGCGACCGCTTCCCGGGTGCCAGACGGGTTGCGGGAACGCGGGCGGGGACTCCGTCCGGTTGGCGATCCCGCGGTCACGAAGGATGGGGTGACCGTAGCTGCGAGACCGTCCGTCGGGTCGTACCGGTTCCTCGTGGTTCCCGGGGTTCCAGCGCGGTCCCGTGGGGCCGTGTTGCTGGTCTTCCGAGGGCCGTCGGGGGCCGGGGCGACCGGTGAACTGTACGCCGGTGGGATGCGGGGGTCAAGCCCCACAAGATGTAGTGGTTGCTCGGTGCATCGCATCGCAACATGTTGTTATCCGGTGGTTTCGTGGCGCCTCCACGTTGGGGGCCGGGTCGTCCACGATGGGGGTGCGGCTGTCCACAGTCCCGGGGCGCTGATCCACAGTCTGTGCCGGGGTTGTCCACCGTCCCCTGGTGGGTTGCCCACAGAACGCGCGTTCCATTGTGCGCGGTTCCGCGGCGGGGGTTCCGCCGCGGGGACTCGCGCCCCGTGGCCGGCACCTGCCCGCTCGTCCGACTTCTGTCTCCTGCGCGCGACCCCCGTCTCCCCGCGGGGCACCTGGCCAGATACCGATGAGGCGCGTGGTATCGGCTGCCTCCGGGGCCGAGTTGGCCACCCACCGGCCAGGTGCGTGGTAGACCCGCCCGGAGCCCCCGGTTCCTGGCCAACGACCGACCAGGTGCGTCATCGGCCAGAAGCAGATGGCCCAGTACGCGACTCATCGGTATTGGGCCAGGTGCGGCCGCGGCTTATCGGTTCGCGGCCAAGCGACGCCCGCCGTCTACGCGGGACCGGCGGCCTCGGGCGCCTTGCGGACGCGCCGGATGGGGTCAAGACGCTTCGCACTACGCGCCTCATCGGTACGTGGCCAGAAGGAGAGCGCGCCGACCGGCCCGGCGGGCGCCGCGAGCCATGCCTGCATCGTCCGCCCGTCGGCCGGCAGCGCCGAGCGGAGCACGGCACGGTGCGCGTCGACCCGCCGCCGGTTCGTCCGCCCCTCGGCGACGATCACCCAGGCCCCGACGGCCCGAGGCACCCAGCCCCGCTCCGCCCCGATCTTCGGTGCGAGCCGCCGCTTGCGGTCCAGCACACCGAGCAGCTCCTGGACATCGACGATCTCCGTCTTGAGCTCGATGACCAACAGGGTGCGCGTCGGCGCGTGCCACGCGAGCAGGTCGATGGCACCCCGCTCGCCGTAGATCGAGAAGGTGACCTCCGGCGCGATCGCCCAACCCGGAAGCGAGGCGAACCTCCGCGCGACCGCGTCGCCCAGCGCGGAGTGCCGCCACCCGAGCAGCCGGTCCAGCTCGCCGCCCTGCCAGCGTGCGGTGAGGTCCATGAGCACGCCGACGGCCGTGCCGATCGCCCGGATCGAGTCCACCGTCATGCCGCCGAGCTGCCCCCGCTCCATCCTCGAGACGGCGTCCTGCGACACGGCGGCCGCCGCGGCGAGGTCGTCCTGGCGCCAGCCCTTGCGGATCCGCACGGCGCGGATCGAGCGGCCAACCTGCGCGTCGTCCATGGACGCAGGATGGCGGACAACGCTTACGTGGGACTTACGCCGGGTATACATGTGCCACTACCTGCAACCAGGCCATCCGCGAGAGCCGCCACCTGCGCGATCATCAGCGGCATGGAGCCGCGAACCCCCATCCTCGTGGGCGTCGATGCCGGCGCGACGAAGGCGGTCGCCATCTCGGTGACCCCGGGCGGGACCCGCCGAGGGCGCGCCGAGGGTGGCGGCGCCAACCCCAAGCGCCACGGGCTCGATGCCGCCGCCGACCGCATCGCCGCCCTCGCCCGCGAGGCCGCCCTCGCCCGCGAGGCCCCCCGCGCCCGGGACCCGGAGCTGCTGCTCGTCGCGGGCGCGGGCATCGACCGCCCGGAGCACGCCCGGCGCCTCGAGGCGGCTCTCACGGCACGCCTCCCGGACACGCGCGTCCTCGTCGTCAACGACACGCTTGCCGCCCTCCGTGCCGCGACCCCGGACTGCGTCGGCCTCGTGATCCCGGTCTCGACCGGCGGAAACGTCATCGGGCGAGGGCCGGATGGTCGGGTCACGGACCGCGGCCACGGGATCTTCGGCGGCGGCTATGTCCTGGGCGCGCTCGCCGCCCGTGCCGCCCTGCCGTCACGCCGGGGCCAGGGCGTCCGGCATGATCGCGTCGGGGCGGAGCTGCGCCGGGTCATCGACCGCTTCGACCTCCAAGGGTTCTCCGCCCGCCGCCCCGGTCCCGACGTCGCGCACCTGGGTCCCGCCGTCGTCGACGCGGCAGCGGCCGGCGACCCGTACCCCGTCCGCATGGTGGATCGCTGGTGCCGCCGCGTGACCCTCGCGGTGGGGGAGGAGGTGGCACGCCTGGGCCTCGGCGACCGCCCCGCGGTCGTGATCTACGGCGGCCTGATGGGGTCGTCGCCGTGGCTCGCGGACCGGATCCGCGCCGCGGTCCTGGAGGCGGTGCCCGCCGCCCGGCTCCTGCCTCTCGAGAGGGAGCCCGCCGAGGGCGCCGCGCTCCTCGCCCGCGACGCCTGGCGCGGCTCACCCGTCGCCTGGGACTTCGAGCCCCGCCGCTGACCCGCGCGTTCCGGGCCCTGACGCGCGATCCTGTCACGACCCCGCCGCGAACCCCACGCACGACTCCGCCGCCAACCCCGGGCTCAGGCCTCGTCGGTCGCCGGCCCATCGAGCGCCGCCGCCCGCTTCGCGAGCTCCTTCTCGAACATCGGCTTCGCCCTGAGCGCCGCGCGCAGCTCGGCATCGGCCTCCTCGAGCTCGGCGATCTTCGCCGCATTCTCGGGCGCCGCCGGGTCCGCCAGGACCGTCTCGCGCACGAGCCCGACGTACCGCTCCGTGCCCGGCCCCTCGAACGCGGAGAGCCCCTCGACCCGCGCCATGACCTCCTCGTTGCGGCGCGCGACGGACCAACCGCCGTGCTCGCGGACGAGCAGCGCCAGCTCGCGCCCCTCGCGGAGCGCCCGGTAACGGAGGCTCGCGCCGCCGGTCACCTTGACCACCTGGTCCGGCCGGTAAATCGCCAGGAGCCCCGCGAAGAGCACGAAGAGGCCGATGTCGAGCGGCAGGAGGTTGGGCGTGATCGCGACCAGGAGCGCCACGATCGCCGCGGCCATGACGATCGCCGCCACGATGCCGCCGCCGAACCGCCGCGACCGGTGCTGGAGCTGGAACCAGAGCGCAACCGACAGCGCCACCAGCCCGACCACCATCGCGATCTTGAGCAGGGCCATGAGCGGATCGGGGTCGATGAATGACAGCATCGAACAAGCATCGGGCACACCGGGGAACCCTGCAACGCCGCCCGGTGCCGCGGCGGCCGGACCCCAGGCCGGGCTACAGCCCCGAGTACGCGTGCAGCCCGGTGAACCAGAGGCTGCCGGAGTAGGTGACCAGCACCATCGCGAAGCCGATGACCAGCAGCAGCGCGGCCGGCCGCCCCGCCCACCGGCGCTGGTTGCGCGCATGGAGGTAGACCGCATAGACGAGCCACGTGACGAGGGCCGCGGTCTCCTTGGGATCCCAGCCCCAGTAGCGTGACCAGGCGATGCTCGCCCACCACGACCCGAGCACGATCATGGTCGCGAAGATCGGGAAGCCGATGATCACCGACCGGTAGGCGACCTCGTCGAGCGTCCTGTGCGACGGCAGCCACGAGACCCGGTCCGTCGTTCCCTGGACCAGGTACCCGACACCCGCCGCGAACGAGGTCGCGAAGATCCCGTACGAGATCACGGCCATGCCGACGTGGATCGTGAGCAGCGGGGCGTTTTGGAGGGCCGGGACGAGCGGCTCGATCTCGGACGGCAGGGAGCTCGCGTAGAGGAGCATCGCCAGCGAGACGCCGACCGGGATGAAGCCGATCTGGCGGATCGGGTAGCGCGTGGCGAGGAACAGGTACCCGCCGAGGATGCTCGCCCCGAAGGCGGTGCTGAACTCGTACAGGTTTCCGTACGGCCCGCGCCCCACGACGATCCCGCGCAGGACCAGCGACGCGACGAGCATCGCGAACGCGGCAAACGTGATCCACGTCGCCGCGCGCGAGAGCGGGGTGGGGGATGCGGCGAGCTCCACGGGCGCCGAGGCGGCCGCGGCCCGCGAGGTCACGAAGGAGCCGGTGACGCCGCCGGTCGCGAAGGCGGGGCGGATCGCGGGCACGAGCGCGACGACGCGCCGGCCGTTGGCGAGCAGCACGGCATGCCCGACGTGCGCGGCGAACCCGAGGGCGGTCGCGATCACGCCGAGGACGAAGAGCAGCGAGGAGGCCTGTGCCATGTCGTGTCCCGAGACGCTGGTGGCCCGCCGGGTGGTTCCCGCGGGCCAGGGGGATCGCCGGCGGCTACCCGCCGGCCTCTATCGAGTCGGTCAGGCGGCGGCAGCCCCGCCCGGCGGTGGACCGGCCGGTCGGAGGGAGCGCGTGGTGGGGGCCAGGGTGAACGAGAGGCCGCAGTTGCCGCAGGTGTCATCGGACGCGGGGCGGACCAGGGAGCACTTGGGGCAGGCGACAACGAGGCGCTCACCGGACGGCGAGCGGGTCTTGCCGGGTTCGTAGATCACGGCCTCGCGGGGGCTGTACGGCTCGCCCGTGGGGAAGACCGCGTTGCCGGCCGCATCGAGCGGGGCCGCACGGCGCGGATCCGCGAAGGCGACCCTGACCCGCGGACGGACCAGGCCATAGCGCATCCAGGCCAGGACGAGGAGCGTCAGGATGGGTCCGACGACGCCGATGAGCAGCAGGATCGGCAGCAGGCCGACGAGGGCTCCCCAGTCCGGGACGACGAACGTCTCCGAGAACTTGAGGAGATCGGTCCAGATCTGGTTCAGCGTGTCGATGATCACGGGCGCATCCTAGCAGCACGCGACCGGCGGCTCAGCCGCCGGGGCGCGGGTGGCGCTTGTGGCGCGCGACCTTGTTCGGGGTGCCGCTCTTGGCCGTGGCGCCGCGGCCCGGCTTCCAGCGCCGGCGGTTGTCCCCGTCGTCGTCCTTGGCGGCGCCCGTGCCGCCGGGACCCGAGACCGGGGGTCGCCCGAGCCCGATCGACGGCCGCCGGCCCTGACCCGGCAGCGACGTCGGCGCCGGGACGTCGAGCTTGCCGATGAGCCACTGGACGGGCGCGGTGCGGGCGCCCTTCGCGGCGAGGTGGTCGCGCAGCCCGCGGTCGTTCGTGATCACGAGCACCCTGTCGGCCGCGGCAGGCCCGCCGTTCTGCATCGCGAACTCGGACGTGAGGTCCAGGATCACGTCGTCGGCCGGCCTGCGGCCCGAGTAGCGGACGGCCATCTTCTGGGCGAGTCGCCCGTAGACGCCGTGGCCGACGCCGTCGAACACGAGGTCGATCGTGATCTCGATGGGCACCGCGCCGCGGATCCGCCCCACGATCGCCGACGCCGGCGCTGGACCGCCCGCCCCCGCGCCGAGGCGGAAGAGCAGGTTGGTGCCGTCGATGATCACCTTCTCGGTGCCGTCGAAGGGGGTTGAGCGCGGGGCCGGGGGCATGCGGAGACGGTAGCATCGTCCCGTGCTCCTCCTTGTCGACCTCGATGGCGTGGTCTACCGCGCCTCGGAAGGCGTGCCCGGCGTCGGGCCCGCGCTTGCCGCCCGTGCCGCGCTGGGCGATGACGTCGTGTACGTCACCAACAACGCGATGCACTACCACGGCGACTACCTGCCCAGGCTCGCCGGTCATGGCGCCCCCGTGGGCCTGGACCGTGTCGTCACGAGCGCGCGCGCGAGCGCCCTCTACGTGCGCGACCACATGCCCGAGGTCCGCCGCGTCCTCGCCGTGGGGGCCGCCGGCCTGGAGCGCGAGCTGCGCGAGGCGGGGTTCGAGGTCGTGACGGCCGCGCATGCCGCGACGCGCATGAGCCAGGAGGGCCTCGACGGCTGGGCCGCCGCGGAGCACCCCGACGCGGTCGTCGTGGGCCTGGACCCGCAGCTCACCTACCTGCGGATCGCCGCCGCCGCCGACTGCGTGCGGGCCGGGGCGGTGCTGATCGCCACGAACAAGGACCCGATGTACCCGACGGAGCGTGGCTTCCGGCCCGGCGCGGGCGCGGTGGTGGCGGCGATCGAGACCGCGTCGCGGACGACGGCGAGCGTGACGATGGGCAAGCCCGGGCCGTACCTGCTGGAGATCGCGGCGGAGACCGTCGGGGCGGACGTCCGGAGTGCGGTGATGATCGGGGATGCGCTCACGGACGTGGCGGCGGGCAAGGCCGTGGGGGCGCGGACGATCCTGATGCTCACCGGTGTCACGACGCGCGAGATGGCCGATGCCCTGCCGGAGGCGGAGCGGCCGACGCGGATCGCGGCGGATGCCGCGGAGCTGAGCGCGGCGCTCGCCGAGCTCGCCGTGGAGGGGTAGCCGCTCGGAGACCGCCCGGTCTCATCCTGGCCACGCAACGATGAGGTGCGTATGATCCCGCGACTCGACCCCGTTGCGTGCGCCCGCAGGCCGCCCGGGCCCGGCGCCGTACGGCACCCCCGCGTGGCCGCAGGCCGCGCCTGGCCCAATACCGATGGCCTGCGTACTCGGCCACGCGCTCCTGGCCTATGACGCACCGCATCGGTAGGTGGCCAGGTCGCCGCGGCGCGCGAGGAGAGGACCCGCCGATCGCGCTGGCGCGCGCCAGCTGAACGACAACCGTGGCGGGCGAGGATCGCTCAGTCAGTCTCGCCGCTTGACCATTGAGCCCGGGCGGTTCGCCAGCCGCCGCAGTCGCGCCACGACGACCCGGTAGAGACCGGCGGCGATCAGCCCCGCCAGGAGCGTCCCCCCGATCACCACCGGCACGGGCTGCCCCACGATCAGCGTGAAGCCCAAAACCAGGAACGGCAGCCGCGCGACGACCAGCGTCGCGGCGGTCCGGTCAGACATCTTGCCGTCGCGCCAGCGGCCCTCCTCCCAGAGGCGCGTCGCGACGAGGGCGAAGACCAGGACGGCGAGCCCGATCGTCTGCGGCGTCACCGCCCGATCCGCCCGATCACCGGTGGATGAGCTCCGGGATCCCGGAGCCCCAGGCGAGGAAGGCCTCGCGCAGGTCCTCCTTGGTGGGCTCGCCGCAGAATGCCGCCTCGATGGCCGCAGTGTTCACGGCCCACAGCTCGGGGAGCGTGACGCCCAGGTGCTCGACGGCCCGCGCGTACTCCTCGGACAGCGTGATGTCGGACACCGTGATGTCGTCGGTGCTGAGCGTGACCTTGACGCCGGCATGCATCAGGCGGCGGAACGGGTGCGATTCCATCGTGGGCACGATGTTCGCCTGGTAGTTCGAGGTGAGGCAGAGGTCGAGCCAGACCTCCTTCGCGATGAGCTCGGCGACCACCTCCGGGTCGTCGATGGCGAGCGGCCCGTGCGCGATCCGCTCCGGCTCCACGGACAGCGAGCGCTTCACCTGCGCCGCGCCGCCCCATTCGCCGGCGTGCAGCGTGACGTGCATCCCGAGGTCGCGCGCCATGTCGATGGCGCCACGGTGGGTCTCGGGATCCGGGAAGCGCTGCTCCGGCCCGGCGAGGTCCACGGCGACGAGCCCGTCCGGGATCCCCTCCTGGACCATGTCCAGCACGAAGTCCACGTTCCTCTGCGGCGCGTGCGAGCGCATGAGCGTCGCGATGAGCCGGACCTGGACGTCATGGTGCTTCGCGGCTCGGTGGGCGCCCCGCCAGACCGCCTCGACCACCTGGCGACCGGTGAGCCCCCGGCGCGTGTGGAGGAGCGGCGCCCAGCGGATCTCCATGTAGCGGACGTTGTCGGCGGCCTTGTCGGCCACCATGTCCTCCGCGATTCGCTCGATCGCCTCGGCGTCCTGCATGAGCAGGATCGGCAGGTCGAAGGCCCGCAGGAGCTCGGCCTGGTCGACGCACTTGTCGGGCGCGACGAGCGCGCCGCGCATGCCGGCGTACGTCTGGGGCGCCTCGATGTGGCGGCTGTGGGCGATGTCGAGCGCGGTGTCGATGCGGAGGGAGCCGTCGAGATGGAGGTGGACCTCCGCCTTCGGCATGGCGCGCGTCAGGGAGCGGAGCGTCCGAGGGTCGAGCTGGCTCATCGGGCCATCGTAGGTCCGGTCATGCCCCCGGCGCGAACCGGGGGCGATGTCGCCGGGGCGCCGGTCCCATCCGCGCTTGCACCGCAGGCGAAGATTGGGTGATCGCGCCCGAGACCCGCGACGCCTACCCGGAGCCCAAGAACCCATGTCGACCGTTCTCGTCACCGGTGCCAACGGCTTCGTCGGGAGCCACATGGTGCCCGCGCTCATCGACGCGGGGCACCGCGTCCTCGCCCTCGTCCGGGATGCGGAGGGCGCCGACCAGGTCACGCGCCGCCTCGCGCAGGCCCAGCGGCCGTCCGTCGAGATCCGGACCGGCGACGTCACCAGGCCCGAGTCCCTGCCCGCGGCCCTCGCCGGCGCCGACGCGGTCCTGCACCTGGTCGCGGTCCCACGCGACTGGGACGGTGGCGCGACGCTCCGCCTCGTGAACACCGAGGGCACGCGCAACGTGCTCAAGGCGGCCTCGGACGCGGGCGTGCGGCGGTTCGTCCACCTCGGCGCCCTCGCGGTCATCGACGACCCGGACCTGCACTACGGCGGCTCGAAGGCGAAGGGCATGGTCCTCGTGCGCGAGAGCGGGCTCGACTGGACGATCCTCTCGCCCTCGCTGCTGTTCGGGCCACGCGACGGGTTCTTCAACATCCTGGGCGACCTCGTCCGGATGTCGCCGGGCATCGTCCCGATCACCGGCAAGGGCGACGCGCGGTTCCAGCCTCTGGCGATCGGCGACCTGGCGAAGGCCGCGGTCCTGGCGCTTGGCGACGACGCCACCATCGGCCGCGAGTACCCCCTCGGCGGACCGCGCTACTGGACCTACCGCGAGATCGTCGAGGAGGTCCTGCGTGGGATGGGCAGCAAGCGGGCGCTGGTCCCGATGCCCGTCGCGCTGATCCGCCTCGTGGCCACCGTGTCCGAGAAGATCCGCCTCCCGTTCCCGGTCGCGACGGACCAGCTGCGCCAGCTCAAGCACGACAACATCGGCCCACTGGACAGCGTGAAGGCGGGCTTCGACTTCGACCCGCAGCCGATGGAGGGTGGCCTGGCGCACCTGGCGCGCAAGGTCAGGGACCAGGAGCCCGCCGCGGGCTGAGGCCTGGACGCGGGCCGGCTTCGCCGCGAGGTTCGCCTCGGGCTGAAGCCTCGCGCGTGCACCGGCTCGACCCGCTACCCTCCGCGTCGTGGGTGTGATGGGGTTCCTCAAGGCCGTTGCGTCCCGGCTCGCCTGGGTCGTGGTCGCGCTGCTCATCGCCCTCGGCGGAGCGGGGATCGTGGCGACGATGGGCCATGCCCCAGGGACGGTCGCGCGCGAGGAGCTGACCTGGGCCGCCGATGCGGCCGCCACCCCCAGGCTCGACGAGGCGACCGTGCATCTCGAGGCACTCGCCGACCAGGTGGACCAGCTGGCCGGGACCGCCCGGCGCGCCCTGACCCAGCTCTCGGACGTCGACCCGGGCGCACTCCAGGACACGATAGACAAGGGCACGAGCCAGATGCTCGAGGTGAAGACGCTCGGGGGCGAGCTCTCGGCGGCCCTCGCGGACGTCCCATACATGGGCGACGGCTGGGAGCTGCACGTCTCGCAGGGCCTCCACGAGCGCTGGCGCCAGCTCGACGGAGCCACCGGGCTGACCGAGGGGCTCGAGTCGGACTGGGCGGCCCTCACCGGGCGCGCGATCGACGCCGCGCAGCTCTCGACCCTCCTCGTCCGCCACGACGGGGAGACCGCGGCGGCCGCCGAGCGCGGCTCCGCGGGGAAGTACAGGGCGGCCCTCGACCAGCTCGACGCCTCCGACGCCACGATCGCCGCGGCCCGGGAGCTCCGCGACCAGCTCGCGAAGACGACCGATGTCGCCACCCTCACCGCGTGGATCGACCGCAACGCCGCCTACGACGCGGCCCTCCGCACGCTATACGCCGCGCTGATCAAGTCCGACGGGCGGGTCACGGCCGAGGTCAGGAAGGCCTTCGAGGGCGAGCAGGCGGCCCGGGCCCAGCTGCCCGGCGACACCCGCGGCATGGTCGTGATCATGTCGGACATCGCGCAGGGCGGCCTCAACCAGGCGGTCGTCGCCATCGAGGAGGTTCGTGGGTCGCTCGCGCAGGCGCTCGAGGCCCAGCAGCAGCTCAGGGACGACGGGGAGCTCACACCGTCGGAGTGAGCCTGGCGTGTGCCCGGTCGCGGACGGCGCGTGCCCCCGGCCCAGGCCCCGGCTGGAGGGTCCCTCGGCGCTACACTCGATCGCAACAATTCGCCTGAGCCGCCCCTTCCGGCCGCCCACAGGGCGGTCGATGAGCACCCGGAGGTCCTCGTGCAGATCCGCGTCGTCACCGCGCAGCCATGGGAGGCTGCCGCCGAGCTCCTCGTCGTGCCCGTCCTCGGCGAGCCCGACTTCGACAGCGAGCTGGGAGAGCTCGACAGCCGGACCGGGGGCGAGCTCCGCGCCCTGGCCGCCTTCGGGGAGCTGAAGCCAAAGCGCTACGGCACCGCGCTCGCCGCGCCGGGCCAGCTGCCCGTCAAGCGCGTGCTGGCCGTGTCAGGCGGCCCCGCCGCCGACTTCGACCGCGAGACCGCCCGCCACCTCGCGGCTACCGCGATCCGCCGGCTCATCGGCCGCGAGGTCGGGTCCGTGGCCGTCTGGCTCGCCCCGATCGCGGACGGACTCGGGGGCGACGTGGCCCTGGCCGCGGAGCTGGTCGCCCGCGGCATCGTCGAGGGCGGCTTCGAGCCCAAGACGATCTACCGCGAGGACAGCGACGCGGCCCCGCCGTCCATCGGCGAGCTCGTGCTGGTCGCCGCCGATGGTGCCGCCGCGGACGCCGAGCGTGGCGCCGAGCGTGGCCGGATCATGGGTGAGGGCGCCAACGTCGCCCGTCGCCTTGCGAACCGCTCCGCGAACGACATCAGCCCCCAGGTCCTGGCCGACGAGGCCCGCGCCATCGCCGAGGCCAACGGCCTCTGGATCGACGTCATCGACGAGCAGCGCGCGAAGGACCTCGGCATGGGGATGTTCCTCGCCGTGGGGCAGGGGAGCGCCAACCCGCCGCGGATGATCGTCATGCGCTCGGGTGGCGAGGGCGAGAAGGACGCGCTGGGGCGCCACCTGGCGCTGATCGGCAAGGGCGTCTGCTTCGACTCCGGCGGCATCAGCATCAAGCCTGCCGACCGGATGGAAGAGATGAAGATGGACAAGACCGGTGCGTGCACCGTGATCGCGGCCATCGCCACCGCCGCCAGGCTCTCCCCGGGCCTGCCGCTGCTCGCGGTCGCGCCGGCCGTCGAGAACATGCCTGGCGGGCACGCCACCCGCCCCGGAGACATCGTCCAGGCGCTCAACGGCAAGTGGGTCGACATCATCAACACGGACGCCGAGGGCCGCCTGATCCTCGGCGACGCGATGACCTACGCCGAGCAGCTGGGCGCGACCCACATGGTCGACGTCGCGACGCTCACGGGCGCCGTCGGGCGCGCGATCGGCAACCTCGTCACCGGCGTGTTCGCGACCCCCCGACCCCTGGTGGGGCGAGGTCGAGGCCGCCGCCGAGCGCGCCGGCGAGCGCTACTGGCGCTTCCCGCTGATCCAGGACTACATGCCCGAGATGGAGAGCTGGTACGCGGACTTCCAGAACACCGGCACCGCGGACGGCTCGCTCGCTCGTGAAGAGCGGTCTGTTCCTCGAGCAGTTCCGGACGATCCCGTGGGCCCACCTCGACATCGGCGGCACGGCGTACTTCCGCAAGGCCTACCCGTACGCGACGCGCGGCGCCACGGGCGTCACGCACGCGACGCTGGTCGAGCTCGCGCTGGCCGGGGCGCCGCAGGGCTGATCGCCGCCCGCGGTCCCCGATAGACTCCGCGCGTGCTGACACCGCTCGTTGTTGTGCTCGCGCTCCTGGGGGGCGCCTGGGGGTTCGCCGCCGACCGCATCGCGGCGCGCTGGCCCGCGCACGAAGACGAGTCGAACCGCAAGGTCGACTGGCGGACGCCGATCGTGGTGCTGGTCGGCGCGGCGTCGCTCGGCGCGCTCACGCTCCGCTTCACCGAGCCCATGCCGGCGGTCGTGTTCGGGGTATACCTCGTCGCGCTCGTCCTGCTCCTGGCCACGGACCTGGACCAGCGGCTCCTGCCCGACGTCATCACCCTGCCCGCGATCCCGCTCGCCTTCGTCTTCTGCCTGACCGGGCTCAACCCGCTGGTGCCGCCGGGCGTGCTGCTGATCGCGCTGGCGGCCTCGATCGGGCTGCCGCTCCTCCTGTGGCTCGTGGCGATCCCGTTCGGCGCGGGGGCGATCGGGCAGGGGGATCTCAAGCTGCTCGTATCGGTGGGCCTGATGGTCGGTCCGCTTCGCCTGGTCTACGGCGCAATCTACGGAGCGCTGCTCGCGGGCGTGGTGCTCGTGGTGCTGCTGGTCCTGCGCCGGATCACGCTCAAGACCTTCGTGCCGTACGGGCCGTTCCTGATCATCGGCGCGATCTGGGCGGTGCTGGTCATTCCCTGATGTCCGATGGGGACGCTGCCGCGCAGGTGGCGCCCCGAGTTCGTCAGGCCTGGCGCCTTCCCAGGATCCGCCGAGGGTCGCGCCAGTACACGACGAGCGCGAGCACGACGAGGACGACCAGCGCGACGGGGGCGAGGGGGCCTCCGGCCAGCAGCCCGAAGAACGCGACCATCGCCAGCGGCTGGAGCGACCGAGCGATCAGGAGCCTTCGCCGGGTTTGGGGGTCTGGCGCCTGGAGCAGCTCGGCCGCCACGGCCAGCACGAGCCCTGCGAGGCCCAGGGCGATCGGGGCCGTGAGCGAACTCGATACCAGCCGGGAGTTGAGCGCAACACCGATCCCGATGGCCGCTGCGCTGGCGGCCACCTGACTCCCGATCGCGAGCGCGGCCCTGACCGGGCGCCGGCCGGGGTGCGCCGCCCGCTCGCTGACGAGCGACAGGAGCGCCAGCAAGGCCAGTCCGCACGAGATCACGAGCGCCTGGCCGGCGATGAAGGCCGTGAACCCGTCGAGCGTCGCCGCGGAGAGGCCGAAGACGATGACCGCCGCGGCGTTCAGCGCGAGCGCCAGCCCCGTGTGACGCGTCGCAGCACCGCTGCCCTCTGCGCCCGTTGTCGTCGCCTCCACGTCCCCTCCGCCGATGCCTGCGGGCCAACGCCGATTCGGCAGCCGCATTCGACCCCGCCGGCCGATCGTCCGCCGGGACCGTCCTCGGGTCAAGGTGCCGAAGGACCCTCCTCATCCCTGGTGGCGCAGGCCGCAGGGACCGCCGCGGCCTGACCGCGACCCGGCGCCGGCATACGATTTCGACCACGGCCCAGCCAGGCGCCCCAGCAGGAGTCCCGCCACATGACCGATGACGCCCGGTTCCTCGAGATCGCCAAGCAGGAGGCCCGCACGGGCATCGCCGAGGGCGGCATCCCGATCGGTGCGGCGCTGGTCCGCGACGGCGTCGTCCTCGGGAGCGGGCACAACCGCCGCGTCCAGATGGGGAGCGCCATCCGCCACGGCGAGACGGACGCGCTTGAGCGCGCGGGCCGGCAGACGGCGGCCACGTACCGCGGCTCGACGATGGTCACGACGCTCTCGCCGTGCGATATGTGCACGGGCGCGATCCTGCTCTACGAGATCCCGCGCGTCGTCATCGGGGAGAACCGGACGTACATGGGCGAGGAGGACTACCTGCGCTCGCGCGGCGTCGAGGTCATCGTGCTGGACGACCCCGAGTGCGTCTCGATGATGGAGCGGTTCATCGCCGAGAACCCGGCCCTCTGGAACGAGGACATCGGGGTCTGAGCTCAGGCGATCGTTGCTCGGTCGAGCCTGGTAAGGGACTCGCGTCCGGCGGGCACCCCGGCGGCGGGGCACCTGGGACCGGGCAGGACGGCACGGCCCACACGGAGGTGACCGTGGACATGGCAACCGCACGCGTGTGGCCGGGGTGTGAGCACGCGCGCGCCGGGCAATCGTTTCCATCTTCGCAACCCCGTTGACACCTTCGCCCCCGAGTCGCATCCTTTCCGATCATCGGTTGGCTAAACCGGTTTAGTCACGGATCGGCGCATGGGAGGACCCGCGGCGCCCGACGCGACCGTTGCGAACCGGCCGCCATCGCCAGAGGACCTGACCCGAGCCCCCAAAACCCCACCCCGGCCTCACCCCGGCCCCGGTGTCCATGCCCCTGCCGCTCGCGCTCGTCCTGGAGGAGGTTCACCGCGTGTTCGCGCTGTCGTCGTGGTCGGTTCGACCCGTCCGTCGCAGGGTGCTCGCCCGGGCGACGATGCTCCTGTTCCTGGCCTCGCTCCTGCCCGCCGCCGCGGCGGCGCCGGTCGCGCTGGCCTCCCACACCGCCGACCCGACGTCGGTGGGCATCGCCGGCGACCTGCAGTCCGAGCTGGGCTGCCCGGGGCGACTGGCAGCCGGAGTGCGTGACCACGCACCTGGCCTACGACGCCGCGGACGACGCATGGCAGGCCACCTACACGGTCCCCGCAGGCAGCTGGCTGTACAAGGCCGCGCTCAACAACGGCTGGGACGAGAACTACGGCGCCAACGCGGCACCGGGTGGCCTCAATCTCGCCCTGACCATGGGCGCGGCGCAGCCGGTCAAGTTCTACTACTCGCACGAGACGCACTGGATCACCGACACCCTCAACGCGGTCATCGCGACCGTGCCCGGCAGCTTCCAGTCCGAGCTCGGCTGCCCCGGCGACTGGCAGCCCGACTGCCTGCGCTCCTGGCTCCAGGACCCCGACGGCGACGGCATCTACAGCTTCTCGACCACCTCCATCCCGGCGGGCTCCTACGAGGGCAAGGTCGCGCTCAACGAGGGCTGGGACGTGAACTACGGCCAGGGTGGCGTCCAGGGCGGCGACAACTACGGGTTCACCGTGCCCGCGAACGGCAAGGTCACCTTCAGCTACGACGCCACGACCCACGCGCTGGCCATCACCGCCGCCTCGCTGGACCCGACGCAGGACAACAACGTGGAGTGGGACGGCCTGCGCCACGACTCCCGCGACACCCTGTACCGCACGCCCGGCGGCGCAGTCCCGGACGGTACCGCCGTCACGATCCGCTTCCGGACGCTCCACAACGACGTCAGCGGCGTCAAGGTCCGCTTCTACAGCGTCGACCGCGGCGGGGCCGAGCTGGTCAAGATGACCCGAGCCGCCTCCGGCGTCGGCTGCTACCAGACCGACCTCGCCGCCAGGACCTGCGACTTCTGGCAGGCGACCCTGCCCGCGGACTTCGGGCCGGACAACCTCTGGTACCGCTTCGTCGTCACGGACGGCACCGACACCGACTCCTACGGCGACGACACCGCCGCGCTCGACGGCGGTCTGGGCAAGGCCACGGACGACCCGGTCGACCAGAGCTGGGCCCTGATGATCCACGAGAAGGGCTTCACCGCCCCGGCATGGGCGAAGAACGCGGTGATCTACCAGATCTTCCCCGATCGCTTCCGGAACGGCCGCGCCGACAACGACCCGAAGACCGGCGACGTCCGCTACGACGACCCGGTCATCAAGCTGACCTGGGGCCAGAACCCCGAGGGCTACTGCCGCAACTACACGGACGCCACCACGAGCTGTCCGTGGCGCTTCGACGTCACCCCTCCGGCGGACAGCCCGACCAGGGAGCAGCCGCGCGGTCGTGACTACTTCGGCGGCGACCTCAAGGGCGTCGACCAGCAGCTCGACTACCTCAAGGCCCTCGGGGTCAACACCGTCTACTTCAACCCGATCTTCGACGCCGGCTCGAACCACGCGTACGACACCCAGGACTACAGGAAGATCGATCCCTCCTTCGGGACGCAGAAGGACTGGACCAACCTGGTCAAGCACGCGAAGGACCGCGGCATCCGGATCGTGCTCGACGGCGTGTTCAACACCTGGCGTCCGACAGCCCGATCTTCGATCGCTACCACCACTTCGCGAGCACGGGTGCGTGCGAGTCGACGAGCTCGCCGTTCCGCTCCTGGTTCGTCTTCCGTGAGGTCGGTCAGGGCAAGGGCACCTGCGCCGGGACCGGCGGCAGCACGTCGGCTGCCTACGAGGGCTGGTTCGGCTTCGACTCCATCCCGGTCATCGACAAGGCCGCCAGCAACACGTCGGTCTGGAACTACTTCCTCACGGGCTCGGATGCCATCGCGAAGCAGTGGCTGCGGTCCGGCGCCGCCGGCTGGCGGATGGACGTGTCAGGTGACGCCTCGTTCCCGGCCGACTACTGGGAGACCTTCCGCGAGGTCGTCAAGTCGACCAACCCCCAGGCCCTGACGGTCAGCGAGACCTGGCAGAAGGACTCGACCCTGCTGCGGATGATCCGCGGCGACCGCCTCGACACCACGATGAACTACCGGCTCCGGGACGCGGTCATCGCGTTCCTCGCACCGGGTGTGTTCGACTCCAAGGGCTTCGCGGACAGCGGGCACGTCATCGCCCCGTCCGACTTCCTCGAGCGGCTGTCCTCGATCCGCGAGGACTACCCGGACGCCGCCTACTACGCGCTCATGAACCTGCTCGACAGCCACGACACGGAGCGCCTCCTCTGGACGCTCACGCCGGGCGCCGAGACCACCGCGGCCAAGGAGGCTGACGCGGCGAACGTCGCAGCCGGCAAGAACCGGGTCCGGATCGCCTCGCTCATCCAGTTCACCGTCCCCGGCGCGCCGACCGTGTTCTACGGCGACGAGGTCGGCATGACGGGCGACGACGATCCCGACGACCGCCGCACGTTCCCGTGGGCGGACAAGGGCGGCACGCCCGACACCGCGATGCTGGCGCACTACACGGCGCTGGCGAAGGTCCGCCGCGAGACCCCCGTCCTGACGAAGGGCGACTTCAAGGCGCTCCTCGCCGACGACGCCGCGGGCATCGCCGCGTACGGCCGCAGGACGAAGGACCAGGCGGCGCTCGTCGTCGTCAACCGCGGCACGGCCGCCGCCACGGTGAGCGTCCCCGTCGCGGGCTATCTCCGCGACGGGGTCTCGTTCACGCGCAGGTACCAGGTCGGCACGGGCGCCTCCGCGTCCGCGACCTCGGCCGGCGGCACGGTCATGGTCACGGTGCCGGCGAACGGCGCGCTGCTCCTCGTCTCGAGGTTCGTGGACCTCGAGGGGCCTGCCGCCCCGGTCCTCACCCTTGCATCCGAGGGCAACGGCGAGCTCTCCATGAGCTGGGGCGCGGCCTCGGGCGCCGTCTCGTACGACGTCTGGACCAGCCCTGTCAGCGGCGGCGGCTACGTCAAGGTCAATGCCGCCCCGGTCACGGGTACGGCGTACCCCATCACCGGCCTCGCCAACGGCGCCGCAGTCCACGTCGTCGTCACGGCGAACGACGCGGCCGGCAACCCGAGCAAGCCATCCAACGAGGTCACCGGCCTGCCGCACTATGCGGTGGGCTGGAGCAACCTCCAGTGGCCGCCGACGATGATCCACACGATCAGCACCACCAATCGGACCGACACGGCCTACGGCCAGGTCTGGATCGACGGCGTCAGCAACCAGCCGGGTGCCACGCCCGGGCTGCGCGCCCAGCTGGGCTTCGGCCCCGACGGCTCGGACCCGGCGGGCGGCACCTGGACCTGGGTTGACGGCGCGTTCAACGCGGATGCCGGCAACAATGACGAGTACAAGGCGAGCCTCCTGCCGGAGACCACCGGCGCCTTCGACTACGCCTGGCGCTACTCCACGACCGGCGGCCGTGACTGGGTCTACGCGGACCTCGACGGCTCCGGCAACGGATACAGCCCGTCGCAGGCCGGGGCCCTGACAGTCACCGGCTCCGGCGACACGACGGCGCCCACGACCCCGGCGAACCTGCGCGTGGTCGCGGCCTCGCCGGCGGGCATCGAGCTCGCCTGGGACGCGGTCGCCGGCGACGCCTCGCTGTGGGGCTACGAGCTCCAGCGCTCGGCGGCGGCCGGCGGCCCCTGGGACGCCCTGGTCCGGCTCACGGACACGGGCTACACGGACACCGCGGTCGGCGAGGCCGAGACCTGGCACTACCGGGTCGTGGCCATCGACGGCTCGTTCAACCGCTCCGCTCCGTCCGCCGCGGTGACCGGCACGGCCGAGCTCCGGACGGTCACCCTCCAGTTCACGGTGACGGTCCCGGCCACGACGGACGCCACCGGGCGGCAGGTGACCATCGCCGGCTTCCTGGACCGCCTCGACGGCGGGCTGCCCCAGTGGAACCCGGGCGGGGTGGTGCTGACTCGAGCGGACGCCACCCACTGGACGATCACGCTCACCGGCAAGGAGGGCACGCAGCTCGAGTACAAGTACGCGCTCGGCTCGTGGGACTACGTAGAGAAGGACGACGCCTGCGGCGAGATCGGGAACCGCCAATTGACCCTGGCCTACGGCGCGGCCGGCATCCAGGCCGTGAGCGACACGGTCATCAACTGGCGCAACGTGGCCCCCTGCGGGAGCTGACGCAACACCTCGGGGCGGGCGGCCGGGCAGGCGGTCGCCCGCCCATTCCCGGTTGCGGTTGCACCCGGACTGCGGTGCGGTTGCGACGCCTTGGTACACTCGGGCCGAACGCCGGTTCAGGTCGTCTCGGGAGTGCCCTCCGGCGCGGCGCCAGTCCCGGCGGTCGTCGACGCCGTCACGCTCCTGCCGTCCCTCGGAGCCAGTGGTGTGGGCGCCCGCCGCAGATGAGGTCGCCTGCTCGTTGAGTCGCAACACCGTCGCGCAGCAGTTTCCCCGGTCTCGCCGGGGCCACCGGAGGCGTCTCCTCCTGGCGCTGCTCGTCGTTCCCTTCATGTTCGGTGTGATCGCCGCGCCCGCCGTGGCGCCGGGTCCCGTCATGGGCGACGAGCTGTCCGACGCGAAGGCGCAGCAGCGCCAGCTCGAGCGCAGGATCAGCGAGCAGAAGGCGCTGGTCGCGAGCATCAACAGCACGCAGAACGCGCTCGAGGGCCGGATCGCCTCCACCAAGAACCGGCTCGAGGGCATCGCCGAGGACCTGGGCGCCACCCGCAAGCGGGTCGCGGCCCTCAAGGACGACATCGACGCCGTCCAGAAGGCCTACGGGACCCTCGTCAACAGCATGAGCGACCTCGAGCTCCAGCTGCACCGCATCGAGCTCCAGGAGACTGACAAGCGGGATCAGCTGCGCCAGCGCACGGCGGAGCTGGCGGACCGCATCCGCGACGCCTACGAGGCGGAGCGGACCTCGATGCTGGAGACCTTCCTGTCGGGCGCCTCGTTCACCGACATGCTCGCGGTCATGAGCACGCAGCTCGACGCGGCCGAACAGGACCGCGCGCTCGCCCAGCAGATCGCGCGGGACCGCGAGACGCTGCTCGCCCTGCACAGGACGGTCGAGGAGACCACGGCCCAGACCGACGTGCTCCGCCAGGAGACCGCCGTCCAGAAGCAGAAGCTGGACCGGCGCCTGCAGGAACTTGCCAAGCAGCAGGCGCGCCTCAAGGCCCTCGAGAAGGCCGCCAAGGTCGCCCTCACGAAGCAGAAGGCGGCATACGAGAGGCTCGCGTCGGACAAGGCGAAGCTCCGCCGCGCGATCGCTGCGGCCGCGACGGCGCGGCGGGCGCTCCAGAAGAAGATCGACAAGATCATCGCGACCCAGGTGAACCACGGGAACATCCCGTCCGAGTACAACGGGACGCTCATCTGGCCGATGGGCGGGACCGTGACCCAGCCCTTCGGCTGCACCGGCTTCGGGTGGGAGCCGCCGAGCGGCGGTTGCGCCCACTGGCACAACGGCATCGACATCGTCGCCTCCTATGGAACGGCGGTCCGCGCGTCCGGTGCCGGCCGGGTCGTGTACTGCGGCTGGAACTACGCGGATGGCGCGGACCCGGCCTGGATCGTGATCGTCGCGCACTCCTCGTCGCTGACGACGTGGTACGCCCACATGCAGTCTCGCTGCCCGGCCAGGACGGGATCGCAGGTCCGCCGCGGCCAGGTCATCGGGTACGAGGGCAACACGGGGCACTCGACCGGGGCGCATCTCCACTGGATGGTCCAGTTCAACGGCAGATTCGTGAACCCGAAGCTGTTCACGTAGCCCGGCCAACCCCCGGCCGCTCGAGCCCGTGCGTCCACCCGGGCGCAACCCTCCCGCAATCGTCCGGTGCTAGGATCGTGGGGACTCGCCCGCATGCCCGGAGGGACGAAGGTTGGTGAAGCCGGTGATCGCCGTGATCCTCGCTGGAGGCGAGGGCGAGCGGCTATCGATCCTGTCGTCGGTGCGCGCGAAGCCGGCCGTCCCGTTCGGTGGCAAGTACCGGATCATCGACTTCACGCTCTCCAACTGCGTGAACTCCGGCGTGGACAACGTCGTGGTGCTGACCCAGTACAACCCGCGGTCGCTCAACGACCACATCGGTGTGGGTCGCCCGTGGGACCTGGACCGCACGACCGGCGGCGTCCGGATGCTCCAGCCGTACCTCAAGCGCGGCCGCGTCGCGGAGTGGTATGGCGGGACCGCGGACGCGGTGCTCCAGAACTTCAACGTCGTGGAGCGAGGCGGCGACACCGTGCTCGTGCTCGCCGGCGACCACATCTACAAGATGGACTACCAGCCCTTCCTCGCGGCGCACCGCCGCAAGCGGGCCGACGTGACGATCGCCGTCCGCCGGGTGCCGCTCGCGGAGGCGTCGCGGATGGGCGTGCTCGCGCTGGACGAGCAGGACCGGGTCACCGAGTGGCAGGAGAAGCCCAAGCAGCCCAAGAGCGACCTCGCGTCGATGGGCGTCTACGTGTTCAGCAAGCGCGCGCTCCAGCGCTGGCTCTCCGAGGGCCGCCGTGACTTCGGCAGCAACGTCATCCCGGCGATGCTGGAGGGCGGGGCGCGGGTCTTCGGCTACCGCTTCGACGGCTACTGGCAGGACGTGGGGACGATCCAGTCGTTCTGGGAGGCCAACATGGCGCTCCTGGACGACAACCCCGAGCTGGACCTCTACGACCGCGAGTGGCTCATCCACACCCGGTCCGAGGAGCGGGCGCCGGCCAAGATCGGCCCCACGGCCCAGGTCCACCGGTCGATGATCTCGCACGGCTGCGTGATCAACGGCACCGTTGTCAACAGCGTGCTCAGCCCGGGGGTCCGCGTGGACGTCGGCGCGGTGGTTCGCGACTCGATCGTCATGTTCGACAGCGTGATCCGCAGCGGTGCCGTGGTGGACCGGGCGATCCTGGACAAGGAGGTCGTGGTCGGCCAGGGCGCCATCGTGGGCGACGGGCCGGACTTCGACACGCCCAACAAGCAGGAGCCCGGGCGGCTCAACACCGGCATCACCGTCGTCGGCAAGCAGTCCGTGATCCCGCGCGGGACCCGGCTCGGCCGCAACGTGAAGGTCGGCGAGAAGGTCCGGACCACGGACTTCGCGGCCCGCACGATCCACTCCGGCGGCACCGTGGACCGCAAGCCGCGCTCCGGCGGCACCGTGGACCACAAGCCGCGCTCCACTCGGGCCGGGATCAAGGCCGACGCCGACGAGCCACCTGCCTCCAGGAGCGCGTCCGGCAAGGACTGACTGCGGGGCCGGCCGCGACGCACGCCTGCGATGGCGCGAGGCCGCCTGAAACAGGATATGTGCGGGTCTCGGGTAGACTGCCAGCCATGTCCTTCGCCCCCCGGGCATCGGCCTGTGCCCCGGCCGATGTCGAGGTCTGGCTCAGCGAGCTGGGCCTGGCGCCCACCGAGCGCGCCGATCGAGAGACCATCACGTCGTGGGACCTCGTCCTCGACGGGCGTCGCCGTGCCCGCCTCAAGGTGACCCTGATCCTGGATCCGTCGCTCGCGCTGATCGTGTGGGCGCACTATGCCCCGCCGATCAACGACAGCTTCCGCAAGAGCTACCGCAAGCTGCTGCGCTGGAACGACGAGCTGCCGTTCGTGAAGTTCTCGATCGGCGATGACGAGCGCCCGCTGCTGGTCGCCGAGCTGCCGATCGCGACCGTGGACCGCGAGGCGCTGGGCCTCGCCCTGGCACGCCAGCTCGCCGTGGCGGACCGCCACCACGCCGCCACGGTCGAGTGGCTCAAGGCCGGGGGCTGGAACGCGGACCCGCCGGCCCCGGCCGAGGTCGATGGTCCAGGCGTGCGCCTCGTCGCCCGCTACGCCGCCGACCTCGCCGAGCTCCTGGAACCCGCCGAGGGCGGAGCATGAGCGGGCTCCGCGCCAGGAGCACGCTGGTCGCCCTGGTCGCCGCCCTGTCCCTCGTGATCGTGGCACCGGCGATCGGGGTGGTGCAGCCCGCGCTCGTCCGGGGCGCCGCCACGGACCTCACCCTCGTCACGGACGCCCTCTACACCGTCGACCCGGCCGCGGGCCACGTCGGCGTCTCGATGGGCGTCACGGTGAAGAACCACACGCGCGAGACGCGCACCCACAGCACAACGTTCGACTACGCGTTCCTGGCCGTCCAGCCGGGCGCCACGAACGTGCGAGTGTCGGGGCGCAAGGGCGCCCGGGTGCGGGTCGCGCGCAGGGACGCCAAGTCGACGCTGCTGCGGATCGACTTCGGGACGCGCCTGTACAGCGGCAAGGGGGCGACCCTCCGGCTGTCGTTCGACCTGCCGGGCCAGGGCAAGGCAGCCAGCCCCCAGGTTCGCGTCGGGACCAGCCTCATCACGATCCCGGTCTGGGCCTACGCGTCGAGCGGGGCCCGGGGGAGCTCGGTGACGGTCCGGATGCCCGCCGGGTGGGACGTCGCGGTGGAGTCCGGCGAGTTTGCCACGCGCACCACCACCGACACGGGCGCCACGCTGCTGGAGTCCGGCCCCCTCGCGAGCCCGCTGACGTTCTTCGCCTACGTGTCCGCGCAGCAGCCGGCGGTGTACGTGGATCGCCCGCTCACGCTGCCCGTGGGTGACGCCGCGGTGGACCTGCTCCTGCAGGCCTGGGAGGACGACGCCGCGTGGGCTGACCGGGCCGGCGCGCTCTTCGGCGAGGCGTTGCCCCTGCTTCGCCAGGACATCGGGCTGGCGTGGCCGCTGACCGAGCCGCTCGTCGTCGCCGAGTCCGTGAACCGCGACGCCGGGGCGTATGCCGGCAGCTTCGACCCCGACCAGGGGCGGATGGAGGTCGCCTACTGGGCCGGCCCCGACGTGATGATCCACCAGGCCGCCCACGGCTGGTTCAACGGCTCGCTCCTGGCGGATCGCTGGGCGAACGAGGGGTTCGCCACGTTCTACGCGCTCCGCGCGGCCGCGGAGATGGGGCTGAAGACCACCGCTCCCGCCCTGTCCGACAAGGTCGTCGCGGCGGCCGTCCCGCTCAACGCCTGGACGGCCGACGAGACGCCGGGGTCGGCCGTCGACACGTACGGGTACGCCGCGTCGCTGCAGCTCGCGACGGCGATCTCCGAGCGGGTGGGGACGGACGTCCTCGCATCGGCCTGGGCCGACGCGCAGGGTCGCCTCGGGGCGTACCAGCCACCGGCAGCGGCCGGGTCGCGGGCGGGCGCAGCGGTCGCGGACCCGCCCGAGACCCTCGCGGACGCCCCGGACTGGCGCGCGCTCCTCGACCTGCTCGAGGTCCGCTCCGCCGACGACCTCTCGGACCTGTGGCGCACATGGGTCGTCCAGCCCGCCGAGGCGCCCCTGCTCGACGCCCGCACGGCGGCGCGCACCTCGTACGCCCGCACGCTCGCCCTGGCCGGGGAGTGGCGGCTCCCTCGGCCCATCCGCGACGCGCTGCGCGCGTGGGACTTCGAGACGGCGGAGGCCCTCATGGCCGATGCCCGGACCGTCATCGCGCAGCGCAACGCGGTCGCCGGGATGGCGGCGCGTGACGACGTGACCCTGGACAACACGATGCAGCTCCTGTTCGAGAGCGGCGCGATGGCGGACGCGAGCGCCCAGGCCGATGCCGAGCGCGCCGCGATCGTGGCCATCGAGGATGCGGCCGCGGCCCGCTCCGCGGACGACGACATCCTGAGCCGGATCGGCATGCTCGGCGAGCACCCGGAGCAGAGCCTCCGGGGGGCGAAGCTGCTGCTCGCGCAGGGCGATCTCGAGGGTTCGATGGTGGCGTCGGATCGGGCGCTGCGCGCCTGGTCGGTTGCCTGGCAGGAGGGCCGCCGGCGCGCGCTGCTCGCGCTCGCCGTCCTGGCCACGGTCCTCGTGCTCGTGACGGCGGCCCTCGGGAGCGTCCGGCGCGCGCGGGGTCAGGCGCGGCTCGCGACGACCGCTGGCTCGACGACGGCCCGTGGTTCGGCGCAGGCGACCCGTTCGGCGACGACCGCGAGCGCGGCGCAGGCGACCCGTTCGGCGACGACGACCGCGGGCGCGGTCACGGACACCGGAGCGCGGGATGGCCCTGTCGGGACGCCGGGCGACGTCTCGAGCGTGGTCCCTGGCGTGAAGCCCCGCGCTGCCCAGGCGCCCACCGGGCACTGGCCCGGCGACGCTTGACCGCGACTCCGCGCCGTTGCCTCGCCTGACGTTTCCCCGGTCCCGTGCGACCATGGCCCCGTCGAAGGAGCCACACGGAGGGGGACCCGCCGCCGCCATGCGTCCAGCGTCCATGGCCGTCCTCCTCGCCCTCGTCCTGGTCGTCGCGGGCGCCCTCGTGCCCGCGGCCGCGCCGGGTGCGCCCGTTCCTGCCGGTCTCGCGCCGGCCGTCGCGCTTGCTGCCGATGACATCGAGATCACGACGGCGACGCGCTACACCGTCCAGCCCGAGGAGCGGCGGGTCCGGGTCACCGTCGACATCACCGCGGTCGACCGCAAGCCCAACCGCGTCAACGGCGGAACGGTGACCCGGTACTTCTACGACGGCGTCAACCTCGGAGTCCAGCCGGAGGCGCGCAACCTGCGCGCCATCCAGGACGGCGCGGCGGTCAAGGTCCAGGTCGCCAAGCGCAAGGGCTTCCGCCTAGTCACCGTCCTCTTCCGCGAGAACATCTACTTCGGGCAGACGGCCAGGGTCCGGCTTACCTTCGACCTGCCGGGCGGCAAGCCACGCTCCGAGAGCGACGTCCGGGTGGGCGAGGCGTTCTCGACGTTCATGGCGTGGGCCTTCGGCGACAGCGGGTCCGTCCGGGTCGAGGTGCCGAGCAGCTTCCGCGTGGACGTCAGCGGGTCGACCCTCGACGCCGCGCCGGGCGCCGACGGATTCGCGATCTGGACCGCGACCACGAGCTCACCCATCGACTGGTACGCGTGGATCAACGCGACCGACGACTCGGGCCTCACGCACGACCGGCTGACACTCCAGGGCGGAGACGAGGTGGTCATCCGTGGCTGGCCCGAGGACGCGCGCTGGGGGACCCGCGTGCGCACGCTCCTGCGCGACGGCGTGCCGGAGCTCGTGAAGCAGATCGGGCTCGCGTGGCCCGTGGACGGCGCCCTCACGGTGACCGAGGTCCACACGCCGCTGCTCGAGGGCTACGCGGGCTTCTACGACGCCGCGACGGACGCCATCACGATCAGCGAGGACCTCGATGAGCTCACGATCGTCCACGAGGCCTCGCACGCCTGGTTCAACAAGGCGCTGTTCACCGAGCGCTGGATCACCGAGGGACTCGCCGACGAGTACTCGGCGCGCGTGCTGCGCGAGCTCGGGCGTGACTACCCGGGCCCCGACGCGGTCAAGCGCAAGGCGAAGGCCGCGTTCCCGCTCGCCGACTGGCCGCCCCCGGCGCCGATCGAGAGCGACGACAGCGACGCCCGCGAGCAGTACGGGTACGACGCGTCGTGGCTCGTGATGCGGAGCATCGTCCGGATCGTCGGGGCGGCGGGGATGCGCGACGTCTTCGAGGCCGCGGCCGACGGGACCACCGCCTACCGTGGCGACCTGCCGCCGGAGCACACGCGGCTGCCCAACGACTGGCGCCGGTTCCTGGACCTCGCGGACGAGCTGGGCAAGCAGGCCGGGGTTGAGGACCTCCTGGAGAAGTGGGTCCTCGATGACGCCGCCGCGAAGCTGCTCCCAGCCCGGGCGACGGCCCGCCGCGCCACCTCCGACCTCGCCGACGCCGGGGACGCCTGGGCGCCGCCCGTCGCGGTCCGGATGGCGATGGACCGCTGGGCCTTCCCGGACGCGACGGCGGCGATCGAGACGGCAACCTCGATCCTGCGGACCCGCGACGAGCTCGCGCGGCTGGCGGCGGCGGAGGGCCTGGATCCCGACGGCGGGCTCGAGGCGGACTACGAGGCCGCCGCGAGCCGGTCCGAGCTGGCGGCGCTCGACGAGCGGGCCGACGAGAGCCTCGTGGTGCTGGGCGAGGTCGCCACCGCGGCGGACGCCGTCGCCGCACCCCGGGACTGGCTGACGGACCTCGGCCTCGACGGGGCGGATCCCGCGGCAGGCGTCGCGACGGCGCGCGACGCCTGGGAGTCCGGGGACGTCGAGACGGCGAGGACCACGGCGGCCGGGGCCGTCGCCGCCATGGCGGCCGCGCCGGAGGCGGGCCGCGGCAAGGCCATCGCCTACGGCGCCGGCGGGACGGTCGTTGTCGTGGTGGCCATGGGGCTTGTCGCCCTGGTCGTCGTGCGCCGGCGTGGGAACGCGGCGCGCCGGGCCCGTGCGACCGCCTCCGGGACCGCCGGCGGGGGAGCCGCAGCAGGCCCGTGGCTGGTCCCCGAAAGCACGCCGGACCTCGCCGGAACGGGGGGCCTCCCGGACGAGGTCCGGCCGTACGCTACACTCCCGCCGGATGGACCCCCGGGCGAGCCTCCCGGTGGGCCGACATCCGGTGACGAAGGAGCGGACCGATCGTGACCATCCACGCCGTCCCGCCTCGCGGCGGCGCCTGATGGGCCTGCAGCGCACCCGCCCGTCCCACGAGATCCTGTCCGGCGCCACGGCCGACGTCTACTTCGCGCGCGCCAACAGCATCCTCGACCGCGAGGGCATGGACCCGGTCGTCCTGATGGAGGTCTTCTGCCGCGAGGATTCCGTCATGTGCGGCATGGGCGAGGCGACCAACCTCATCGGCCACGTGCTCGCCAACGAGCCCGGTGCAATCGTGGAGGCGCTCGAGGACGGTGACCTCGTCACCCCCAAGGAGGTCGTCCTCCGGATCCAGGCCCGGTACCGCGCCTTCGCGCTGTACGAGACGGCGATGCTGGGCATGCTCTCGCAGTCCACCGGCTGGGCCACCGCGGCCCGCCAGTGCGTCGAGGCCGCCGCCCCGCAGCCGGTGATCTCGTTCGGTGCGCGGCACGTCCACCCGGACATCACGGACGTCCTGGACTACGCCGCGATCGTCGGAGGCTGCGTCGGCGCTTCGACGCCCGCTGGCGCGCGGCTCGCCGGGCTCAACCCGTCCGGCACCCTGCCCCACTCGCTGGTCCTCATCTTTGGCGACACGGTCCGCGCCTCCGAGGCGTTCGACCGCGACATGCCCCCGGACGTCCCGCGGATCGTGCTCGTCGACACGTTCAAGGACGAGGCCGAGGAGGCGCTGCGGGTCGCGCACGCGCTGGGCGACAAGCTCTACGGGATCCGCCTCGACACCCCGTCCGAGCGCGGCCGCGTCACCGCGGCGCTGGTCACCGAGGTCCGCGCGCGCCTGGACCAGGCCGGCTTCTCGCACGTCACCATCACGGTCTCCGGCGGCCTGACCCCCGATCGCATCCGCTACTTCAAGGATTCGGGCGCGCCCGTGGACTCGTACGCGGTGGGATCGCACATCTCGGGGGCGACGCCGATCGACTTCACCGGCGACATCAAGGAGATCGACGGCAAGCCGATCGCGAAGCGAGGTCGCATCCCCGGGCGCACCGAGAGCCCGCGCCTCAAGGCCATCGACCTCGCCGCCTGGCGAGAGCTCTAGACCTGGTCCCCGGCCAACCCGGTCGCCCGCCGCCGTCGGCCGCGCCGGCCACCGCGTCAGACCGTGGGCGCCGGTAACGTGCGCCCCTTCGTCGCGAGACTCGGGTCGGCGATCGTGAGCACCATCGACACCGCGATGAGGACGATGCCCATCGCGAGCGCCGCGGACAGCCCGAGCAGCGCGACGACCGGCGCCCCGCCGATCGACCCGAGCGTCATCGCGGCCGCGAGGCCGCCGGAGAAGAGCGAGAACGCCGAGCCGCGGTCCGCGTCCGACGAGCGCCGCGACAGCTCCACGGTGATCGGCGTGAGGACGATGCCGCCGCCGGCCCCGCCGAGGAGCCCCGAGACGATCAGCAGCGGCGTCGTGAGGGGGAGCAGCAGCAGCGCGATCGCGACCATCGTCGTCGCCCCGCCCACCAGGATCAGCAGCCGCGACGTGACCCGGTCCACGAGCCAGCCTGTCGGCACCCGCATGAGGACGATGGCGATCCCGTCGGCGGCGAAGTACAGGCCGATGTCGGCGCCGGCCTGCTCGGCGCGGATCGGCAGGTAGGCGGTCACGGCGCCCCAGTGGGCCACGAAGGTCACCACGATCAGCAGCGGCACCGCCCACGCGCGCCGGAACGTGATCCCGAAGCGCCGGCTGGCAGCGGCCATCGTGCTCACGGCGTGGACGGTCTGCCGCAGCGGCAGCCGCTGGGCCAGCAGAATCCCGACGACCACCACGCCGACCACGGCGATCGCCACGCCGTCGAGGGAGCTGCGGGCCAGGATCGCAAGCGAGATCGGCGGCGCCACCACGAGCGTGAGGTTTTGGGCGGCGCTGCTCACTGAGAGACCATTGGCGAGGCGCGCCGGGGTGACCAGCCGCGGGACCAGCGAGAGGGCCGCCGGCAGGGCGAGCGCGATCCCCGCGCCCTGGAGGATCCGGACGAACACGAACGGGGCGAGGCTGCCCTCGACGTCGACGCCGGGCAGCAGGATGACGAGGCTCGCGAGCAGGTAGGCGATGCCCCCGATCGTGAAGAGGCGGGTGCCGCCGAACGCATCGACGAGCCGCCCACCGACGAGGGCCGCAGGGATCTGGATCATCGCTGCCGTGCCCATGATCAGCCCGATCGCGGCGTCGGCCGTCCCCGCGTGCGCGAGGGCGAGCGGCATCGCGGCGGTGTATGCATGGAAGCCCGATTGGACCAGGAACAGCGCGATGGACAGGCGCAGGATCGTCACGGGGCTCCGGTGGCTGGCCGGCGGTCCCGCGGGACGGCCTCGGCATGGCCTCTATTGTACCGGCGGGATCGGGACATCCGTGGCAGGCTCGCGCCGTGTCGGACGACCCCGCGGTCGTGGCACATCGCCGGGCAGCGGCCAATCCTCTCGTGCACGCCTGGGCATGGTGCAAGGGACGGCCGGCGCGCTCGTTCGGCCCACCTACGCCTGGGCATGGTGCCCGAGGATGTCCGGGACGCGTTCGTCAGCTCGGGAGCTCGTACCACCATTGGGATGCGTATCCGAGGGGATCGCCAGGCTTCGGCTCCCGCCGCTACGAGATCGGCGCGGAACGCGCGGGCGCCGGCCGCGAACGCGGGCTCGGCGGCAGGATTGCCGGCGGCAGGATTACCGGCGGCCAGCGTCCGCCGGATCACGGGCCGGCATCGGCATCGTCCGCCTGCGCTCCTGCTAGACCTCGCCGTTCCGGGCTAGCCGGTCCACCCAGAGGACGCCGAGAATCGTCTTCGCGTCGCTGATCTCGCCCGACTCGACCATCGCGACCGCGTCCGGGATCGAGAGGTGGACGAGCACGAGCCGCTCGTCCTCGTCCGGGGTGAGGCGGGTGCCCTCGTCCGCGCCGGCGATGCCCGTGGCGAGGTAGAGGTGCATCAGCTCCGTGGCGAACCCGGGCGCCGTCCAGAACTTCGAGAGCTTGCGCCAGGTCGTGGCCCGGTGGCCCGTCTCCTCCTCGAGCTCGCGGCGAGCGGCCAGGTCCGGGTCCTCGACGACGCCATCGTGGACGTCCAGGGTGCCGGCCGGGATCTCGAGCATCGCCTGCTCGGCGGGAACGCGCCACTGGCGGACCATGAGCAGCCGGCGGTCGTCGTCCAGGGCGAGCACGGCGATGGCGCCCGGGTGACCCACGGTGTCGCGCGTGCCTCCGGTCCCGTCGGCGCGCTCGATGGTGTCGACGCGGAACTCCAGGTACCGACCCTGGTGGACGACCTGCCGCTCCACGACGTGCTCCTCGAGCGGGTCGTCGCCGAAGGGCGTGGGGTCGTGGCGGGTGATCCGGGGGTCGGTCATGGCGGCTCCGTGAATCGGCAGCGGCCGGCTCGCCCGGGAAGGGACGAGCCGGCCGCAGTGGTGCGGATGAGGGCCGCGAGGGCTCAGGCCGTGGCGGCGACGGTGTTGCGGAGGAGCGCGTCGCCCGACTCCGCGTCGAACAGGTGCAGCTTCTCGATCGGGAGCTTGAGCTCGACCGTGTCGCCGGGGC
>JANNHX010000644.1:0-5919 GCA_031404615.1 Chloroflexota bacterium | reverse complement strand
CGACCCGCCACAATGCCCGGATGCGGATCGACGACTTCGAGCTTGAACGGTTCTTCGCGCGGTACGAGTTCGCCGTGCGCCATCTCCTGTGCGCCTCGGACGTCGAGGGCTGGCCGATGGCGGAGCTCCTCGCCCTCGCGGACGAGGAGACACAAGCCCTCTGGCGAGACCTCCGCCTGGGCTACACGGAGGCGCCCGGCCACCCGCTGCTCCGCGCGGAGATCGCGACCCTCTACGAGACCATCGCCCCCGACGAGGTCCTGGTCTTCAGCGGCGCGGAGGAGGCGATCTTCACGACGGCCAACGTCCTGCTGGGGCCCGGGGACCATGCGATCGTCGCCTGGCCCGCATACCAGAGCCTGTTCGAGGTGGCCCGAGCCACCGGCGCGGACGTGACGCTCCACGAGCTCCGGGCGGAGAACGGATGGGCGATCGACCTCGACACGCTGCGCTCCCAGGTCACGCCCCGCACGAAAGTCATCGTCCTCAACGTCCCGCACAACCCGACGGGCTACGTCCCGGACCCGGCGACATACCGCGCGGCCGCGGAGATCGCCGCGGAGGCCGGAGCGACCTTCCTCTCGGACGAGGTCTACCGATTCCTCGAGCACGACGGGACGGAGCGCCCGCCCGCCGGCGCCGATGTCGGTCCGCACGGGGTGAGCGTCGGGGTCATGTCCAAGTCGTTCGCGCTCGCGGGCCTGCGGATCGGCTGGCTCGCGACCCACGATGCCGGACTCCTGGACCGCGCGGCGCGCTTCAAGGACTACACGACGATCTGCGCCTCTGCCCCGGCGGAGATCCTGTCGCTCATCGCCCTGCGCGCGAGGGGCAGGGCGCTCGCTCGATCACGCACCATCGTCGACACGAACCTCGCGCTCCTCGACGACCTGTTCGCCCGCCGTGCCTCCCAGCTGTCCTGGGTCCGGCCGAAGGGTGGCCCGGTCGGCTTTCCTGAGCTCCACGGCGTGCCGATCGACCGCTTCGCGGAGGATCTCGTCGCGGCCGAGGGCGTGCTGATCGCCCCGGCCTCGATCTTCGGGCACCCCGGCAACCGGTTCCGCCTCGGCTTCGGGCGGACGGACCTCCCGGTCGCGCTCGCGGGGCTCGAGGCCTTCCTGGACAGCACGCTGGGCAGGATCGGCTGACCGCTGGGCCACGGGGTCCCGACCGGCTCGCCAACCAGCCCCCGACCCGGGGACCACCGGCCCCCGGAACCGCCCCTTCCGGCCCTCCGGCGCCGGTGGGCATCCGGGGCATCCTCCCGATGCGCTCATCGCACGGAGTCCTGACATGTCTTCTCGCGCGCCCCGTCGCGCCGCCCACGGCCTCCTCGTCGCCATCACCCTGGCGTTCGGGCTCGCCCCCGGCCTGGCCGGCTGCGGCCTCATCCCGTCCGCGGGGCCCGACGTCGCGACCGTGGTCGGGAGCGGCGAGGTCCAGACCGAGACCCGCGAGCTCGCGCCGTTCACGCGCGTCAGCGTCGGGGCCGGCCTCAAGGTCATCATCGGGGCCGCCACCGAGCAGATGGTCACCGTCGCCGCGCAGGGCAACATCCTGCCGGCGATGAGGACCGATGTCGTCGATGGCCAGCTCGTCGTGACGATCCGCGCGCCGGGCGAGACCACCCCCGAGCCGATGTCGCTCACGCTGCGCATGCCGACCCTCGAGTCCGTGGCGCTGTCCTCTGGCTCCGTCGGCTTCGTGGAGCACACGGGCGGCAACCTCAACCTCGACGTCTCGGGCGGTGCGGAGATCACGGCGATCGGCACCACGCCGGACCTGCGGCTCGTGACCTCCACGGGTTCGCACGCGAAGCTCGGCCAGCTCACCGCTCAGCAGGCGGAGATCACCGTCACGGATGGCTCGTCCGCCGAGCTCACGGTCGTGACCAAGGTCAGCGGCACCGCCGACGGCGGCTCGAGCGTGATCCTGACGAGCAAGCCCGCGCAGGTCGACATCGCAGCGACCTCGGGCGCGACGGTCCAGGGCGGGGGGTAGCCCAACCGTCTGGGCGGCTCAGCCCTGCCGCGCGGCCGGGTACTCAGCCCGACCCCGGCTCGGGCGCTCAGGGGACCTTCGGCACGTCGGGCAGGCGCGCGAGCGCGTCCACGAACCGGGCCATCATCTTCGTCGCCGAGACGAGGTCCTCGATCCTGATGTTCTCGTCCGGCGCGTGCAGGTTCGCGTCCGCGCGGCCGGCCCCCAGCATCGTGGCGGGGACGCGGTGCTGGGCGCACACCTGGTGCATCGGCACGGTCCCGGGCATCGACACGCCGATGCTCGCGGGCTTGCCCATGACCGCCTCGGAGACCTTCGCGGCGAGCTGCACGACCGGGTGGCTGGGCGGTGTCCACCAGGCGGGCTCGCCCTCGCGGACGATGATCGCGATGTCGCCGTACCCGTGGCCATCGAGGTGCCGGCGGATCGCCTCGACGATCGCGTCGGGCTCCTGGTCAGGCACGATCCGGATGTCGAGGCGCGCGTGGGCCTCGGCCGGCGTCACGGTCTTGGGCGTCTTCTCGGTGTGCCCCGACCACAGCCCCTGGATGTTGAGCGTGGTCTGGAAGGTGAGCGCCTCCGCGGCCTCGTAGCCGTCGAGCCCCGCAACGAACCGCGTGACGCCGAAGTCCTTGCGCAGGTCATCGAGCGCGGCGAGGTCCATCGTCCTGATCGCCGCGAGCTGGTCCGGCACGGGCGGCCGCTTGCCGGCGTCAAGTCCGTGAACCGCGGGGCGGCCCTCAGCGTCCCAGAACGTCGCGAGCGCCTGCACCAGGCGGTGCGCCGCGTTCGGCAGCACGACCGAAAGGCTCGAGTGTGCGTCGTGGGCGATCGTCCGCAGCACGAGCTCCAGGACGACGATGCCCTTGCCGCCGCCGTAGACCGACGGCCGGCCCTCGAAGTCCAGCTCGCCACCCTCGATCAGCGCCGCATCCGCGTCGCGCAGGCCCGGTCGCTGGTCGAGGAGGTCGTTGAGCGCCCCGGAGCCGGTCTCCTCCTGGCCCTCGACGAGGTGCCGGACCCGGCAGGGGAGCGGCCCGATCGCGTCCCGGTACGCCTCGAGCGCCCAGACGCGCGGCAGGAACTCGCCCTTGTTGTCCGTGGCGCCTCGGCCCCAGATGCGCCCGTCGCGGATCACCGGCTCGTACGGGGGGGTGGTCCACATGTCGAGCGGCGCCGCGGGCTGGACGTCGTAGTGGACGACGCTCGCCAGGGTGCGCGGCCCCTGCCCGAACTCCCCGACGATCAGCGGCGGGACCCCGGGCAGCTCCACGACGTCCACGGTCGCGCCCGCGTGGCGCAGCCGGGCGGCGGTCCAGTCGGCGGCCTCGCGCAGGCGTGCTGTGTCGCCGCCCTCGGACGCGATCGCGATGAACTCGACGAGCTCCGAGACCCAGCCGTCGATCCGGGCGTCGACCAGGCGGTCGAAGGCCCCCCAGTCTGGCTCGGGCGTGGGGACGGCGCCCCCGTTCGGGCCGTCGGTGCTCATGCGCGCTTGCGCGGGAGATCAAGGAACGGGAGCTCGACGACGGTGGCGGCGACGCGCCCGCGCCTGCCCTCGACCGTCCACTCGACCTGGAGCCTGCCGCCCACGCGCTCGTGGCGGGCGGGCACGTACGCGAGGGCGAGCGCCTGCTTGAGGATCGGGCTCCAGCCGTGCGAGGTGGCCCTGCCGACCTGGCGGCCGTCCGCGAAGACGGGCACCGGCGAGCGGTCGACGTACGGGCTGATGCCGGGCGGCAGGCCGTGGGCGTCGAACAGGTTCTCGATGTCGTACCAGTCGAGCTGCAGGCCCACGAGCCGGCGCTCCGGGCCGCCCGCGGCGACCTCGGCGGCGAGCGCCCGGCGACCCACGTAGTCGCCCTTCTCGAACGACACGAGCTTGCCGAGGCCGATCTCGTACGGGCTGTAGCTCTGCTCCGGGTTCATCGCATGCCGCGCGGACGTGTAGTCCACCTCGAGCATGATCATCCCGGCCTCGAGGCGGACGACGTCGAGCGCGTGCATGCCCGCGGGACGGATCGCCCAGGCCTTGCCCGCCGCGAAGATGGCGTCCCAGGCGTCAGGTGCGGACTCGGCGGGGATCCAGAGCTCGTAGCCCAGGTCGCCGGTGTAGCCGGTGCGGCTGACGTCGATCTCGACGCCGCCGATCTGGCTCGCGCGGCGGCGGAAGTACTTGAGATCCTCGAAGGACTCGCCGGTCGCGGCCTCCAGGACGGCGCGGCTGAAGGGCCCCTGGAGGGCGAGCGCGGCCAGCGCCTCTGAGACGTCCTCGATCTGGACGTCGAGGCCCGCGGCGTTGAGGGTGAGCCAGCGGTACTGCGGGTCCGCGGCGGTCCAGCGGACCTCCTCCTCGCCCACGCGGTGCACGGTCCCGTCGTCGATGACCTTGCCGAACTCGTCGCACCACGGCGTGTAGAAGACCTGGCCGACCTTGAGCTTCGTCGCGTCGCGCGTGATGACGCGGTCCGTCAGGCGCAGCGCGTCCGGCCCGGTCACGCGGTACTTGTACAGCGGGCTGACATCGATGACCGCGGCGGCCTCGCGGATCGCGTTGTACTCGATGTCGTGGGAGTCGGCATACACGGAGGAAGCGAAGTAGCCCGCCCACTCGCGCCACTGCATCTTGCGATTCATGGCCGCGGCGCGCGGATGGAACGGGGTGCCGACGCTCACGAAGACCTCCTGGATGGTGACCCGGAGAGTATGCATGAGATCTATGCAGGCTGGATGAGCCGGCCCCGCAGGGAGGTGCCGCGGGTCGGGCGGGCGGAGGCTCAGCGGCGCTCGAGCAGGCCCCGGACGCCCATCGTCGCGATCATGCCGCCGGCGATCACGGGCAGGACGCCCATCGCGACGGCCGCGCCCGAGGCGGCGTCGACGGTGAGCACGCCGGTCAGGCCCATCGCTCCGATGCCCATCGCGCCGACGAGGCCGCCCCATGCCGCATCGCGGGCCCGCGGGTGGTCCGCGCGCAGCAGGATGAAGACGCCGATGGCGACGACGACGAGCCCGAGGATGGCCGCACCGATCCCCGCGACCGTGGTCACACCGGACTGGTCCGTGCCGTCCGCCAGCGTGACCCACGGCAGGAACGCCGAGAGCACGGCCAGTAGCCCCCCGCCGATCATCATCCCGGTGCTGACCCGGATCCGAGGGCTCGACAGCGACGCCATCGCCCGCGCGGGCGCGGCGGCGGAGGACGGGGCGGTGGTCGCCTTGTCGGCGCGTCGCGCCTGCTTGTTGCTCATACGGTGGACGGTACGTGCGCCGGGCGAGCCGCGCAACCCGAACCAGCACGCGGCCGGGTCAGAAGAGGGTGGGTGCGTCGCCCTTCGGTCTTCGTGGCTTGCGCTTGCGCCGTTCGGCGAGGGTCAGCGAGACGACCATCAGCTCGTTGACCTTGCGCTCGAACTCGGGGACGGTGGCCTCGGGGATCGTCACGCAGACCTCGCGCAGCGCCGTCTCCAACTGGTACCAGAGGTCGCCCTTGCGGACCTCGTAGAGCGGGTAGCGGGAGTTGATGACGACGCGCCGCACGCCGTCCTCCACCACCATCGCGCTCCGCAGCCGCGGATCCAGGGAGCGGATGACGACCTCGCCCACCCCGGATCGGCTGCCCGGCCCGGCGCTGCCGCCACGCGGCAGCCGCGGCGCCGCCGGTCCAGGTCCCGCCTCGATCGCGGGGTCCGGGTCTCCAGTCTCGTCCGGCCGCGGCTGCCGGACCGGAGAATCCAGCGTGAGCTGGCCGGCCGGGCCGTCGCCACCGCCCCCGAGCTCACTCTCGAACAGCTTCCCGGACTCGAGCATCCGGAGGGCACGGGCCAGGATGCGCCGCACCTGGTCGGCCGTGCGCAGGGCGTTCGCGCTGGGCGCGACCTCCGTGTCGCGGGTAAGGCGCCGCACCGCCGGGGCGAG
>JANNHX010000643.1:0-5639 GCA_031404615.1 Chloroflexota bacterium | reverse complement strand
GCCGTCGCGGCCGAGCCCGTCGAGCCCGAGCCCGTCGCCGTCGAGCCGGAGCCCGAGCCCGTCGCCGTCGAGCCCCTCGACGACGTCGTTCCCCAGCCCGCCTGGCCCGTCGCCGCGACGCCCGTCGCGCCCGCCCCGGCGACCCCCGCGGCGCCCGAGCCGGAGCCCGAGCCGGTCGCCAATCCGTGGCTCACCGTCGCACCCGACGAGGGTCAGGCACCCCAGTGGCCCGCCGCACGCGGATGGGGCGGCGCCCAGCGCACCGACCTTCCGACCTCCCTCGCCGGCCGCCCGCTGATGCTGCAGGACAACGCCGCGGCGCTGTGGGCCGCCTCCGCCCAGGAGGTCCTCGGCGCGGGTCCGAAGCCCGCCCTCCAGACGGCCGCGGCACCCGTCACCCCGCAGCCCTGTGTCAACTGCGGCTTGTCGCTCTCGGCCAACGCTCGGTTCTGCCGCCGCTGCGGCACCCGCCAGGCCTGACCGCTACCCCGCTCCTGCCGTCCGGGTCCTGCCCGGCTCGGAGGGGTCGGCCGCCTGCGCCCCCGGGTGCCCGAGCGCCAGCGCCCGCACGCGCGTCCACGAGGCGCCGAGCAGCAGCACGTTGAAGCTGATCGCGAGCCAGGCCAGGAGCGCGAACACGGCCACGAACGGCCCGTAGATCGACGCGATCCTCGTCATCAGCGGCGCGATGATCGTGAACACCTGTGTGAAGACCGCGAGCGCCAGGCCCACGAGGATGGCCGGCCGCAGGTACGCCCGGCCCGCCACGCGGTTCCCGGGCACGAACCGGAAGACGAGCACCGTCCCGGTCACGAACAGCAGGAACGAGCCAATCGGCGTCGCGAGCTGCCACAGCGCCCCGATGATCCCGCCCGGTGCGTTCTCGATGACCCTGCCCGCGAAGGAGCCCACGATGAGCGCCCCCAGCGGCGCCATGACGAGCAGCGCCGTGAGGATCAGCCCGCGGAGCGTCCGCTCGATCTCGTTGCGACGCCTGGCACCGTGGAAGATGCGCGCGAACGCATAGTCGAGCGCCGCGTAGAACCGGCTGGCGCCCCAGAGCAAGCCGACGAAGCCGATGATCCCGGTGGGAACCGCCCCGGCCGACACCTGCGCGAACGCGGTCCGCGCCACCTCCTCGAGGGGCGGCACAGCCGTCGCGATCAGGGCGACCAGCTGCTCCTTGATCGCCTCATCGTGGACCACGAGGCCGAACACGGCCACCATGACCAGGAGGCCCGGCAGCAGCGCGACGAGCGCCGCGTACGCCAGTCCGGAGGCCATGAGTCCGCCGCCGGCGCCGTCGTATACGGTGAGCGTCGCCAGGAGCGTGCGCACCGCCGGAAGCCCGCCGACGCGCCGCGTCAGCCCTTCGGCGAGCGCGCGAAGCCGGTCGACCCCGTCCTCGCCGTCGTCCTCGGTCACCGCGGGACTCATGGCATCAGCCGTTGAGCTCCTCGAAGAGCCCGGGCTGGATGTCCTCGGCACGGACCCGGCGCGGGGCGGCGACCAGGGCCTTTACCTCGCCCCGGCGGACGTAGCGACGGCCACCGAGCTTGATGCTCGACAGGCGTCCCGTGCGTGCCCAGCTCCCAATCGTCTCGGGCCGGAAGTGGATGTTGGCCGCGGCGAGGATCTCAGCGGCTTCCGAAAGGGTGATCCAGTCGGCGGCGGACGGCATGCGGGGCCTCAGTCAGTAGTGGACGGCTTGGGCGCGTCGGACGAGGAAGTCGACGACGACGAGGAAGGCGACGACGACGACCCGGTCGAACCGGACGACGACGAGCCCGAAGACGGGTCCGACGAGGACGAGTCACCGCCGCCCGACGAGTCACCGCCGCCCGACGAGCCGCCGCCCGACGACGGGTCCGACGAGGACGAGTCGCCGCCACCCGACGAGTCACCGCCACCCCCGTTGCCGCCCTCGCTTGCCCCGGCCCTGGCGGCCGCCCTGGTGCGGCTCGACGCGCCGCGGTCCTTCTTCGCCCAGCCCGATCCCTTGAAGTGGATCGCGGGCGCGGCGAACTGCTTGCGCATCGACCCCCCGGCGCCGCAGCTCGGGCAGAACAGCGGTCCTGGGTCGTTGATCCCGTGGAGGATGTCGGCGCGGTGGTCGCAGGCGGAGCAGAGGTAGTCGTAGATGGGCATTGATGGTCTCTCCGAGGGCCGAGGCGACGCTCCCGCGAGCCATCGGCCGGAGGATTCAGCCGCGGAGCAGCCGCATCCCGCACTTGGGGCAGTAGAAGGCGCGCTCGTGGCCCGACGCGAAGCCGCAGTGCGCGCACACCAGGCCGCCGCGACCCGCCGCCGGGACCGGGCGGTCCACCGCGGTGAGGCCCATGGCATACTGGCTGGCGAGGATGTTGGTGAGGATGCCGGCCAGGATCCGCGACGCGATCCGGTCCGTGTCGCCCCGGACACCCCGGCCCCCCCAGCCCACGACGCCGCGGACGATCATGTCGCCCGTGGCCTCGTCCCAGTGCGAGGCGAGGCCGCCGACGACGGCGTTGTACGCCGGGTAGCCCGACGTGTCCGTCTCGCCGTCGAGCAGCGAGCACACGAAGGTGTCAAACGCGAGGTCGACAGCGTCGATCGACTCGAGGACGACCAGCGCGTGCCGCGTGACCGGGCTCAGCTCGTGGTGGGCGTTGAGCCACTGCATCGCCTCGGACGGGCGCGCGATCACCGGCACCGCCTGGGCGAACTCAAGGGGCAGCGGATCCACGACCTCGACCTGGTTGCGGGTCAGGCCCTCGAGCATGCGCGGCAGCTCCGTCATCGCCTGGGGGCCGGCGCGCATCCGGACGCCCTCGGTGCTCTTGCCCGCGTAGTGGAGCTTGAGCTGGAATTCCTGCGCGACAACCTCTTCCGGCAGGCCCGACGGCACGGCCGGTTGCGGCTTGGAGGAGGCGGCCTTGTCGGCATCACCGCCCTTGCGCTTCAGGAAGTCGAGGGGCACGGCGTCCTCCCGGCGACGGCATGCTGGCTGGATGCCCCCATCCTATCAGCGGGCGCGCAACAGATCATCGGCCCAGCCGATCGCGCAGGCGCTCGACCTGGTCGGCGAGCTCGGCCTCGCTCGCGCGGGCGCCCTCGACGATGGCCGGCGGCGCCTTGCTCATGAACGCCTCGTTCGCGAGGCGGGCACGGGCCGCGGCGAGCAGTCGCTCGGCGTCGGCGAGCTCCTTTTCGAGGCGGACGCGATCGGCCCCGGCTGCGCCAGGATCGATAGCCGTGGTTCCTGTGCCCACCACGGCCTCGACGGGACCCGCGATGACCGCGAGGCCCCCACCGGCACCCGCGGTCCCGTGCAGGTCCTCGCGGGTCAGGTGGCGGCGGAGCGGCTTCGCGCGGGCGAACCGCTCGATGGCCGGGCGAAGCGCCTCCAGGGCGTGTCCGAGCTCCGGCTCGACGTAGACGTCGAGCGGCAGCCAGACGCCGGGCTCGAGCTTCGCATCGGCGCGGGCGTTGCGCACCGCGCGCACGAGCTCCACCAGGGCGCCGACCTCGGACTCGGCGGCAATGTCCCGCTCGCCGGCCCCCGGCCAGCGCGCCACGATGAGGAGCCCAGGATCCGACGCGCGGTGCGGCAGCGCCTGCCAGAGCCGCTCGGTGATGAACGGCATGACCGGGTGGAGCAGCCGCAGGTACGTGTCGAGTGCCTCGACGAGGGCCCACCAGGTCGCCTCGCGTTCCGCGTCAGACAACGAGGCGTCATTGAGGCGCACCTTCGCGAGCTCGAGGCCCCAGTCGCAGTATTCGTTCCAGATCGCCTCGTACAGCAGGCGGGTCACCTCGCCGAAGCTGTAGTCGGCCATCGCCTTGTCTACCGCTGCGGTCGTCACGGCCGCGCGCGATAGGACCCACCGCTCCGCCGGGCCCAGGTGCTCCGCGGACGGGAGACGCCGTTCCGCGCCCTCGGGGACCGATGCGGGACGCGCTCCAAGCACGAACCGCGTCGCGTTCCAGAGCTTGTTCGCGAAGTTGCGGGCGTTCGCCACCTTCGCGGTCCCGAACCGCTGGTCGTTGCCCGGCGTGGTGCCGTGGACGAGCGCGAACCGGAGGGCATCGGCGCCGACCTCGTCGATCATGCCCAGCGGGTCGACGGTGTTGCCCTTCGTCTTCGACATCTTCGCGCCGTACGGGTCCCGGATGAGGCCCGAGAGGTAGACGGTGTGGAAGGGCACCTCGCCGGCAAGATGGATGCCCAGCATCATCATCCGCGCGACCCAGAAGAACAGGATGTCGTACCCCGTCTCCATCACGGTTCCCGGGTAGAAGTGGCGCAGGTCGTCGGTCTGGTCCGGCCAGCCCAGCGTGGAGAACGGCCACAGGCCGGAGCTGAACCAGGTGTCGAAGATGTCCGGGTCGCGCTCGAGCTGGGACGCCGGCCGGGCGCAGACCTCGCAGGCCTGCGGGCCGTCGCGGTCCGCCGACACCGACACGTGGCCATCGGGGCAGTACCAGGCCGGGATGCGGTGACCCCACCAGAGCTGGCGCGACACGTTCCAGTCGCGCATGCCGGTCATCCAGTGCTCCCAGTCCTTCACCCGGCTGTCGGGCAGGATCCGCGTCTCACTGGAGCGCGTGGCAGCGAGGGCCGCGGCCGCGAGGGGGCCGGTCCGGACGAACCACTGGGTCTTGAGGCGCGGCTCGACCACGTCGTCGCTGCGCTGGCAGCGGCCGATCACCATCTCGTGAGGTCGCTCGCCGGCGAGGTCGCCGCGCGCCGCGAGATCGGCGAGGATCGCCTTGCGGGCGTCGTAGCGGTCGAGGTCGTCGTACGGCGTACCCGTGTTCGCGATGTGGGCGGTGTCATCCAGGATCGTCGGCATCGCGAGCCCGTGGCGCCTGCCCGTCTCGTTGTCGTCGTGATCGTGGGCCGGGGTGATCTTCACAGCGCCTGTCCCGAAGGCCATGTCCACCACCGGGTCGGCGATCACCGGCACGTCCCGCTCCACGAACGGGATCCGGACCCTGCGACCCACGATGTCCGCATAGCGCGGGTCCTCGGGGTGCACGGCCACCGCGGTGTCGCCGAGGATCGTCTCGGGGCGGGTCGTCGCCACGGTGAGGGTCGAGTCCCGGTCCGGCAGCCCGGTCGCCTCGTCCACGAGGTGATAGCGCACGCTCCACAGCGTGCCGGTCTCGGGCGTCGGGATCACCTCGAGATCGCTGACGCTGGTCCTGCAACCGGGGCACCAGTTGACCAGCGCCTCTGTGCGATACGCCAGGCCGTCGCGGTACAGGCGGTCGAAGGCGACCCGCACGGCCCGCGCCGACACCTCGTCCATGGTGAATCGGAGGCGGCCCCAGTCGCACGACCCGCCGACGCGCCGCTGCTGGGTGAGGATGACCTGCTTCGTCTCGTCGATGAAGGTGTGCATCCGGTCGAGGTAGCGCTCGCGCCCGAGGCTCGTGCGGCTCTCGCCCTCGCCGGCGAGGATCCTGTCGAGCACGAACTGGGCCGCGATGCTCGCATGGTCGAGGCCGGGCAGGAAGAGCGCCGGGCGGCCGAGCATGCGCGCGTGGCGGATCATCAGGTCCTCGACCGTCGTGCGCTGTGCGTGGCCCAGGTGCAGGCTGCCGGTGACGTTGGGCGGCGGCTGGATGATCGTGAAGGGCGCGAGCGACCAGTC
>JANNHX010000642.1:0-2607 GCA_031404615.1 Chloroflexota bacterium | reverse complement strand
AGAAGACGTCCTGCGTCATTCGCGGAGGATAGCCACCGCGCGCGGCAGCGCAATCCCCCGCTGCCGCTCCCCTGGGCCAGCTACATCGTCTTCGGGCGGATCCGCCTGCCGTTCTCGTGGGTCACGCCGAAGCACCGGCCGCTCTTCTCGAACACGAGCGCGATGTGGTAGCCCGTCGTGCGCCACTGGAGGAGCGTGCGGCCGTCGGCGAGGGCCGTCTCCGTGGCGGGCTCGCCGACGGCCTTCACGATCTCCCTGCGGGTCCTGCCCTTGAGGCTGCCCAGGGCGATGAACTGCTTGCGGAGCTCCCGGCCGGGCGCGAGGACCAGGCGCGGCACGATGATCGCCACCAGGGCCGCCACCAAGAGCAGCACCACCGTCACCATCGCCGCTTCCAACCGAACCACCTCACCAAGCGCGCTGTCACGGCCATGGTATCGGTCGCGTCAGGTCCGCCCCCGGCGCACTCGGGCGACCGACGCCATCCCGCCACCCCGGACGAGGCAGGACCAACGGCCTGTTGCCGCGGACGCCCGGCGGACGGACGATCTCGTCGCGCGTCCCTCCTTGCGCCCGGTCTGGCGCACCCGCTACCGGAGCCCCGACGGACCGGACGACCACCTGCCACTGGTGCCGGACCACGGTCGTCATCAACGACGCCGGCAAGCTCGTTCTTCATCTCCGTCATCGCCGAGGCGGCGCTGCCCGAGAACATCGGCACGGGGTTCCGCGCCGGCGAGGACGACCTCCAGACGCCAAACCATGGCTCCTAGATCGAGCCCGGCGGCCACTACGCCGGCCAGGCGCTCGCGGAGCTCTGGTACTTCTCGGAGCGCAAGACCGCGGGCGGTCCGCAGCTCAACGGGCTGCTGGGCAACAGGGGCCGCGACGAGACGCCGACGTACTGGAGGGACGACTGCCTGGCAAACCGCCTCGCGTCGTCGATCAGCCGGGACCTCCGGTGGAGCACGCTCACCGGGAAGATCGAGCTCGCGTTCGAGAAGGCAAAGGTGGACCGCCTCCAGTGGAACGTGTTCCGGTACGCGATGCTCCTGACCGGTCAGCCGCAGTTCGTGGGCCTGTTCGAGGGCGACGAGCCGGGCGGCCACGTCAACGTCGCACACGCGGCCACGCAGACCGGCCTCTGGGTGGCCGACCCCAACGTCCCGGGCAAGCTGCGCGACGTCCGCTGGAATGCGGGCAAGGCCCAGTTCGACAGCCATCTCTCGGGTGCGAACGCGAAGGACAGCGAGCACGCCTACGACAAGATCGCGTTCTCCGGCAAGACGGCGCTCGTCGCCGGGGATCGGATCGGACGACTCTGGGCCCAGGCCGAGGCCGGCAATCCCGGCGGCGAGCGCTTCCCCGGCGGCTCGCGGAACGTCGCGATGCTGCAGCCGGACGGGACGGCCGCCTGGCAGCCGCTGGCCGACGGGACGATCATCCCGGAACCGGGGATCCGCATCGGGTTCATGGGCGAGACCGGCGTCCCCAATGCGGGTGACGGTGTTCCGGGGCGAGACCGCGCTGGCCGACATCGCGAGCGGCGCTGACGGCGTCGTGACGCTGAACTCCGGGATCAACCGCCTGGGGTTCTACATCCAGGGTCTCGCGGATGGCGAGTACCAGGCGGTCGACTTCGACTCCTTCGACGGGATCGGGCCGGGCGCCAGCGCCTCGCCGTCCGAAGACCCGGCGACGCCCGAACCGCCCGCCGAGCCAGACGTGACGCCCGATCCGGAGCCCACGTTCGACTGCAAGACGACGCCACCGCCCGGCGGGATCAAGGCGATGGAGTGGGGCCTCAAGTGCGGGGACGGGGGGTTCGCCACCGCACCGCCGTGACGCCCGACCCGCCATCGCGGGCTGACGAGGCATCGGCGCCCGGAAACGGGGTGGCGGCACCCGGGACATGAAGCGACCCCCCGGGGCGAGGATCCCGGGGGGTCGCGTCGTGCGAGGCTTGGAGGCGGCTAGAAGCGCATCGGCAGGCGCGACAGGCGGAACCCGTCGTCGCCGTCACGGTCGTGGCCGCCGGAGCGAAGCGAGACCACGATGTTGCCGCGCGAGACGGGGCCGGCGATCGCGAAGACCACCTTGCCGCTCGCATCGCTGATCGTGATCCGGAACTGGTCCGCGCCCCGAGCCTTGTCGGCGCGGTGCGAGTCGCGGCCGTTGCGGGCCTGGTCGACCGCGGTCGCGGTGAACGTGTACCCGGCGTGGCCGTTCCAGGAGCCGGTTCCGGTCCAGATCGCGGTCCTGCCGGTCACGGCGAACGTCGTGACGGTGCGGCTCCGGAACTGGTCGCGGCCCGAGGTGAGCTTCAGCTGGCCGACGGGCGCTGACTTGGTGGACTTGGCCTCGAACTCGAAGCGAGCCCGGCTGGTACCGGAGGTGACCAGGCCGGCGCCCTCAGCACGGCCGGCCGCGTTCGGGGTCGGCGTCGGCGTGGGCGTCGGGCTCGGGGTTGCCGTCGGCGACGGGCTGGGGGTTGCCGTCGGCGCGGGCGTCGCCGTGGGCGACGGGGTGGCCGTCGGGACCGGGGTCGGACGATGGTCGGGACCGGGGTGGCCGTCGGGACCGGGGTCGGCGCGATGGTCGGGACCG
>JANNHX010000641.1:0-1995 GCA_031404615.1 Chloroflexota bacterium | reverse complement strand
GCCATCGCCGGCTTCGTCGTCGCGGTCCTGGCCGCGCTCATCACCCCGGTCCTCGCCCGGGCGAACCGCCTCGAGGCCTGGCGCGGGCCCCTCAAGCTCGTCCCGTACGCACTGCTGGGCGCTGGCGCGATCCTCGCCGTCCGCGAGGCCAGGGAGGGTGGCCGTGGCTGGTTCGACACGCACCCGGCGACATCGGACCGGATCGCGCGGTTGCGGGCGCTCGAGGGCGCCGATCGTGAGCCGGAGGGCGCGGGCGCGGCGTAGGGGGCCAGCGCGGCCTGCCCGGCTCGGCCAGATCGGCAGCCTTGACAATGGCGTATTGCGTCGTGCTACGGTGCCCCACGTGAGCGATCGACCCACCCCCCGACGTGCCGTGCGCGAGACGACCAGCTTCAGGCTCCCCGCTGAAACGCTGGCGAAGCTGGATGCCCGCGCGACCCTGCTCGGCACCACACGGACGACCATCGCCGAGCAGCTGCTCGAGGAGGGCCTCCGGCTCGTCGAGCATCCCGGGATCGTGTTCACGGACGGGGCCCAGGGCGAGCGGCGAGCCACCCTCGCCGGATCGCGGCTGGACGTGTGGATGGTCGTCGAGACGATCCGGGCGAACGGCAACAGTGTGCGGGCCGCGGCCGAGTACCACGGCGTCCCGGCTGCCTGGGTCGAGGCGGCTGCGCGGTACTACGCCGCGTTCCCCGACGAAGTCCACGACGAGATCCGGCGCAACCGGACGTTCGCGGAGCACGAGATGCGCCTGGCGAGCGAGCAGCGACGACTCCTGGGTTGAGGTTCCTGCTCGACGAGCACGTCTCGCCGCTGGTGGCCTCGCTGCTCCGGGAGCGGAGCCACGATGCGGTGGCGGTCGCCGAGCGCCCGGGGCTCCGAGGGCTGGCGGACCAGGGGCTCTGGCGGGTCGCGCTCGAGGAGAACCGTGTGCCCGTTACGTACGATGTCGGTGACTTCGGACGTCTCGCCCAGCGGACGGCGAGGACGGCGGAGGCGCATGCGGGCCTCGTGCTGGTGGGAGCCCAGGCGTTCCCGCCGGCCGTGGACGGAGTCGGACGGTTGGCGGCCGCCCTCGATGCGCTGGCGACGGCCAACCCGGACGCGATCCGGTCCCGAGTCGTCTGGCTGACGCCGCCGGACTGATGCCCCACGACTGACGCCTCAGCTTGGGAAGCCGATCCCGCGCAGGTGCGCCGGCAGCCGCTGGCGCTGCCATGTCTTCTCCATGGTGGCGGGCCCGCGGCGGGCATCGACGGCCTTGCGCGCGTACTCAGCCGCGTGTGGGGCGTGCGTCGCGACGTGCCCGGTCGCGGCTGCGTGGCCGGCTGCGCGGGCGGCCGCGACCGCCGCGGGACGACCCTCGGCGTCGCGCGCCGCGTCGTGGGCGGCGAAGGCTGCGGCCCATACGTCCGCAGCGGAGAGCTCGCCGCGGGCCCAGGCACGGGCGGCCGCGATGGCGAGCCGGGGCCGGTCGTCGTCCGGCCGCGCGTCCTCGAACGCCGCGAGGACGTGCTCCGCGCAGTCGGCGGCCCAGAGCGCCAGGGTGCGGTGGTCCTCAAGCCCGATGTCGGTCATGCCCCCTCGTCCTGCGGGCCGGCGATCAACGCCTCCCAGTCCCGCTCGTCAGCACAATCCTGCCACGCGCGCCAGCGCGCGATCAGCCCATCGTCGCCAACCTCGCCGAGCGCGGTGCTGTCCACGCGGGTCAAGCGCCCCGGGCCCGGTCCACGTCGAACGACTCGAACGTGCGCCGGTAGCCGTCGATGAACGCCTCGGCGGCGGCGCGATCAGGCATCAGTGTCCTCCGTGGGGGCGACCTTGCTTCCCTTGCGGCTGGCCAGCCATGCTGCGCGCTCGTCGTCCGGGATGTTCGCCCAGTCGTCCGGCGCGGCGTCCGGGTCCAGGGGCTCCTGCGGCGGGCGCATGGCCTCCGGCACGTGGACCAGGTTGAGACGCAGCCGGTACCAGGCATAGGCGCGGCCGCGCATC
>JANNHX010000640.1:0-1641 GCA_031404615.1 Chloroflexota bacterium | reverse complement strand
ATCGAGCACGTCTGGGACTTTGGCTACGACGGCGACTCGAACGTGGTCGACGTCTATGTCCGCTACCTGCGCGAGAAGATCGATCGGCCGTTTGGGCGGGACACGATCGAGACGCTGCGCGGCAGTGGATACCGGTTGCGCGAGGACTAGCGGGATGGCCTTGCCGATCCGGCAAAGGCTCGCGCTCGTCAGCGCGGGGCTGGTCGCCGTGATCGTCGTCGCGGTCGGAGCGCTGGTCTATTTGCGACTCGAGGCGGACCTGCTCCGGGCTGTGGATGACGAACTACAGGCCCGTGCGGACGTCCTCGTGGCGGACGGCGATGCCGCGAGTCTGTCGGTCAGCCCGACGGACGTAGGCGACATCTTTGCCCAACGGCTGCGCGGCGACGGCGCCCTGATCGCGACATCGCCGGGCCTTCTCGGGCCGGTCATCGCCGGGCCTGACGTCGCCTCGCTCCAGGGGGATCGTTTCGTCGAAGCCACGATCCCCACGGCGGACGAGCCAGTGTTCGCCCGGTTGCTCGCCAAGCCGGCGCCGGATGGGTCCATCGTGATCGTCGGGGTCACGATCGACGACCAGCGGGCGGCCCTGGGGACACTGCTGCTGCAATTCGCGCTCGCCCTCCCGCTGGCCGTCGTGCTGGCTTCCGGCGTGGGGTGGCTCGTGGCCGGGGCAGCACTTCGCCCGGTTGAGAGGATCCGGATCGAGGCGGAGGCCATCTCGGGATCGGAGCCGGAGCGGCGGCTGCCGGTACCAGAGACTGGCGATGAGCTCGCGGCGCTCGGAACGAGCCTCAATCGCATGCTCGATCGGCTCCAGACGGCGGTCGAGCGGGAACGGCGCTTCGTCGATGACGCGAGCCATGAATTGAGGACTCCGCTGGCCAACCTGAAGGCGGAGTTGGACCTCGCACTGCGCCGGTCGCGGACGGGTCCGGAACTCGTGGCAGCCCTCCGCAGCGCGGCCGATGAGACGGACCGCCTCACTCGACTGGCGGAGGACCTCCTGGTCCTCGCGAGGGCGGACGGCGGACGACTGCCCATCCGGCTGGAGGAGGTGGACATGACGCGGCTGGTCCGGGACACGATCGTGAGCTTCGGGGGCCGCGCATCAAACCTGGAGGTGGCTCTTACGACCGCCTTTACAGGCGGCGGCCGCGCCACCGTCGACCCTGCCCGGATCCGGCAGGCGCTCGCCAATCTGATCGATAACGGCCTGCGGCACACGCCACGCGGTGGCCGCATCACGGTGTCCGTGGACGGTGCGCCGGGGCAGATCTCCATCACGGTCGGGGATTCCGGGCAGGGGTTCCCGGCCCCCTTTCTGCCGTTTGCGTTCGACCCGTTCCGGCGCGCCGACGCTGCCCGGACTCGTGGCGATGGCGGGGCCGGGCTGGGCCTGGCCATCGTCCTCGCCGTGGCGGAGGCACATCGCGGCACGGTGGAGGCTCGCCAGGGACCTGACGGTGGCGCCGTGGTCGTGATCCGCCTTCCGGCGTAGGGTCGACTCATCGTGCTCTCACCGACGCTGGATCAGTCTGGCCAGACCGATCCAAGCACCACGGAAGGAGCCGTTTCATGACCAGTCAACGCTCAGCCTCGCCGGCCCGGAGGGTCATCGCCGCCATCGGCATCGCCGCC
>JANNHX010000639.1:0-3871 GCA_031404615.1 Chloroflexota bacterium | reverse complement strand
CGGCCGGCTCGTCGTCGTTGGGTTCGGGTGGCGTGGGAGCGGCCGTTGGCTCAGCCCCCGGATGCGCCGGTGCTGCCGCCGGTGGCCGGGGCGGACGACCCGCCGCCGCCCCCGCCGCTGGAGCGGCTGACCCGGACGGTGCTCACGCTCGGGAGCTTGATGCGGGCCGGGAGGGCGGCCGCGCTGCCCTGGACGTCGGCGACGAGGACGGCCAGCGAGTCCAGGCGCTCCTGGAACGTTGCGACGTTCTCGCCGACGGCGCCGTAGGTGGCCACGAGGGCATGGATCTCGGTGTCCGCCCTGGTGATCCGCGCCTCGATCGCGTCGTTGGCGGCTTGCGTCTGGGCGAGCTCGTCGAGGTATGGAGCCCTGGCCGCCGCGACCGCCGCCTCGGAGTCGGCCTGGAGACCGGAGATCCCCGCAAGGGTCACGGCGTAGATCGCGGCCGTGGCGCCGAACAGCATCCCGGCGCGGGCCGGCGTGGAGAGGACGGCTTCCTTCCTGGCGACGGCCGGGCGGGCGACGGCGCCGACCTTCGGCCGGACGAACGGTCCGACGTGGCCGCCGGCGTGGGGACGGGCCCGGATCCCGACACCGACAGCAGGCAGCGCGCGCTCAGTCATCGTCTTCGTCCTCGCCGCCATCCTCATCCTCGTCCTCACCGCCGACCGATGACGTCGAGGTCGAGGTCGAACGCTTGCTGCTCGAGCGGTTCGCCGCCGCCTGGCGGGCCGCCGCCCGGTTGAGCGCCTCGAGCCTCTCCTGCGCCCCCTTGAGCTGCTTCTGGATCGTCGTCAGCTTGACCTTGGCCGCGGCGAGCTGGTCCTGGAGGTCGTGGGCGCTGGCGGTGTCGCCGGCGATGCTGCCGTTGGCCGTGATGAGGGCCGCCTGGAGCGTCGAGATCTGCTTGGCCACGCCGTCCATCTGCGCGGCGAGGTCGTCCGCACGCTCGGTCTCGATGGCGTAGTCCTGCTCGATCGAGCTCATGCTCACGGGCGCGGCGTCGAGGGGGGCCGAGGCGGCTCGCCAGTCGGCGGCGACCTGGACGGTCCCGACGGCGACACCGATCACCGCGACCGTTCCGGCGATGACGGCGACCCGGCGGACGATCCGCTCGAGCGTCTCTCTGGACATCATGATTCCTCCACGGCGATGGCGCCCGGCACGGGCCGGACGAGGGTCAGGTTCGGGGTGACGAGCGCGTCCGCGCGCTGGGGGCGGACCTTGGCGCTCCACAATCGGTGTGCGACGGCCATCAGGATCGGCAGGCCGGTCGCGAGGTAGAGGGGGGTCAGGGCGCCACCGTCCGTCCCGGCGAGGACGCTGTGCACCCAGGTGAGGAGAAAGGTCACGGCCGCGAACCGGTGGGCCTTGAGCCACCAGTCGCCCGGGAGCAGCCTGGTCCACTTCGCGGTGACCGAGGTGAAGATCATCGCGTACAGGGCGACCGTGCCGATCGCGATGGCCGGCGGCCGATACCCGGAGAAGCCCGGGACCAGTGCCCCCATCCAGCCGACCTTGGCCCACGGGTCGATCGCCATGAGCACGATGTGCAGGATCAGGAAGGCGAAGGTGAAGACCGTGAGCAGCTCGTGCCACGGGAACGTCTGGCGGGTCTTGCGCCACGACGCGGTGTTCCTCGGGTGGGCGAGGAGGAGGCCGGTCGCGACCTGGAGCGCGAGCAGGAGGTAGGCGGTCACGCCCAGGGCGCGGGCCGCGATCCAGGGCCGCAGCTCGGCGACATGTGGGTCGGCCGCGGGGAGGACCTGGTCGGTGACGCCGAGCGCAACGAGGGCCGCGATGGCCCCGATGGCGACGAGCGTCAGGGCACCGACGCGCATGCGCGGACCTCCGCGCGTGGCGGCTTCGGTCTGGCGGCCACGGAAAGCGGCTGCGGTCTGGCGGCGGGCAGGGGGCGCGAGTGCTGTGCCATGGTGACTCCGGGCGTGGTGTTATACGCCTTCGAGACAGCCCATCGCCCGAAGGTTTCACCCGGCCCGCAGCCGATCGTCCCCCTGTCCGCTTGGTACGCCGGTTTCCGGGTCCCGGATCTTGGGGGCCCCGGTGCGAGCTCAGCGCCCGGTGAGCGCCTTCGCGACCTGCTCGATGTTCCAGGTCATCATCGAGGCGTAGGTGTCCTGGGGCGCGTCCCCGGTGGAGTCCGTGTACAGGTCGGAGACGACGGTCGCCCCGGTCTCATCCGCAATGGTCCGCACGAGATCCTCGCTGAACTGCGCCTCGGCGAAGATCGCCCTGATGCCCTTCTCCTTGACCAGGCGGATCAGGCCGGAAACCTGGGCGGCGCTCGGGTCCTGGCCGGGGGCGTCGACGATCGTGCCGTCGATGGTCAGCCCGTAGGCTGCGGCAAAGTACGGGAAGGCGTCGTGGAACGCGATGACCGTGCGGCTCGCCTCGGGGATGGCGCCCAGCGTCGACCTGGCCTTGGCATCGAGGTCGCCGAGGACCTGGGCGTAGGCCGTGTAGCCGGCCTCGTAGTCGGCGGCGTGATCGGGATCCGCGGCCGCGAGTGACCCGGCGATCCGCTCCGCGTACTTTGTGGCGTACGCGACGTTCAGCCAGAGGTGCGGATTGACCCCCTCGGCACCCTCGACGCCGCCGGCGAGGTAGTCGACGCCCTCGAGCTGTTCGGCGAGTCGCACGACGGGCGCCCTGGTCCCGGCGTCGGCGACGAGGTCGGCCAGCCAGTCATCGAGCCCGAGGCCGTTGAGGAAGATGACGTCGGCCCCAGCGATCCGCCGGACGTCCGACGGGGTGGGGTCGAAGGTGTGGACCTCGCCGCCCTTCGGCACGAGGCTCTCGACGGAGACCCGGTCGCCGCCCACCTGCCGGACGAGGTCGGCGAGGATCGTCGTGGTGGTGACGACCAGCAGGGCGCCCGGGGCCGCCGATGGCGTCGCCGCGCCCGACCCGCCGCACGCGGCAAGGACGGAGCCGAGCACGAGGGCGAGGGCGAGGGCGAGGGCGGCGCGGCGCGGTCGTCGAGGGTTCATCGGGTGCGGAGAGGGCCGCCGGCCGCGGCGCAGGCGGTACACAGCCCGAAGATCTCGAGCCGGTGGGCCGTGACCTGGAACCCGAGCCGCCGGCCGATCTCGACCAGCACGTCGGCCAGGCCGTGGTCCGCGACGTCGAGCGACCGGCCGCACCCGGTGCAGATGGCGTGGTGGTGGTGGACCGGGTCGCAGGCGACGTAGGCGTGCTCGCCGTCCGGAAGGTCCACGCGCTCCACGAGGTTGAGCGTCGTGAACAGGTCAAGTGCCCGGAAGATGGTTGCCCGGCCGACGTCCAGGTGGCGCAGGCGCGCGTCCTCGACGAGCTCCGCCGCGGTGAAGTGCCCGTTGCGGGCGGCGACGAGCTCCGCGACTGCGCGGCGCGGCTCGGTCAGGCGGTGCCCGGCGCGGTCCAGCGCGTCGACAAGGTGCGCGCCGACATGCACCACGGCGTCCGCGGCGGTCATGCCTCGGCACCTTCCAGGAGCTCGGCCGGGATATGGCGGCGGCGTGCGAGGGGACCGCGCGGGCCGAGGACCAGCGCCAGCAGGAAGGCACCGGTCTGCACGAGGACGATGGTGGCGCCGCTCGCCACGTCGAGCCAGTAGGAGAGGTACAGGCCGATCACGGCGCTCACGATGCCCACGACGCCAGCCATCAGCATCAGCCGCGTGAACCGGACCGTCAGCAGTTGGGCCGTCGCGGCCGGGGTGATCAGCATCGCGACGACGAGGATGATGCCCACGGCCTGCAGGCTCACCACGATGGTGATGGCCACCAGCGCGAGGAACAGGTATTCGAGGCGGTCCACCTTGATCCCCGAGGCGGCGGCACCCAGCGGGTCGAACGTCGCGTACAGGAGC
>JANNHX010000638.1:0-1617 GCA_031404615.1 Chloroflexota bacterium | reverse complement strand
GGGCGCTCCGGCGCCCGCGACGCCCGGCGTGCCATCCCCCGCCGAGGCCAAGCGCCCGCTTGCCGACGAGACCGACCTGTTCACGCCGGTCGCCCGGAAGCGGCAGGAGCTCCACCTGCCCGACCGCGACCAGACCGTGCTCCTCGAGGCGCTCACTCCCGCCGACTACGACGAGGTGAACCACGCCGCGACGGTGTACGAGGGCGATACCCAGAAGATCGACAGCCGGCTCTGGAACGCGCGGCTCACGGCCCGGGCGCTCCGCCGGGCCAACGGCTCGCGGATGTACAAGGACGACGCCGCGTGGCGGATGCTGGCGCACCGGATCGCCGAGTTCTGGACGATCGGGGACACCCGGCTCGCCGCGGAGACGGTGGCCGAGCTGTCGGGGATCAGCGCCAAGGCGCGGAAGGCGACGGACGAGCTCCTGGGAAAAGACTCCGGCGGGACGGCGACCGCTGGTGGATCAACTTCCTAGCGACGGAGCTGCACCGCACGCCGCGCGAGATGCTGGCCGCCTTCGAGCACCCGGGCGGGATGGAGGAGTTGCGCGAGATGATCGTGTTCCGCCAGCAGCGGTGGGAGGCGGAACGGCGGGCACGCCAGACGACGTAAGGTGAGCTAAATGGCGGAGATCGACAGTCTCGTCGTCCGTGGGGAGTTCGATCCGAGCGGCTTCGCGCAGGGGTTCGCCGAGGCCGAGCGGGAGCACGCCAATTTCATCCAGCGCACGGCCACCCGCGCCACGGTCATCCCGCTCGAGGTCAAGCTCAACGGGGCGGCCGGGGCGCAGGCGGACCTCCGGTCGCTCCAGTCGGAGGCCAGCGACCTCGCCGGGGTGATCGCCCGGAGCGGCGCGTTCGACCTCTCCCAACTCGTGACCAACCTGAGCGCCGCCGCCACCCAGTTCCGGGCGACGAGCACCGAGGGGCGCGCGTTCCAGGCGCTGATCGGCCAGCTCCAGGCGGCCAAGGTCAACGTGACCGGCCAGGTGGCGGTGGCGGGCGCGGGCGAGTCGATCATCGAGGTGTCGGCCCTGTCCGACGCGCTCGCCGACGCGGGCCAGCGGACGCGGGAGCTGGTGGCTGCCGCCCGCGTGCCGGTGGCGATCGACGCCAGCGCGTCCCTCGCGGCGACCGACACCCTGATTGCTCGGCTCAACCTGGCCCGCCGCACGGTGGCCGAGGTGCGGACGGCCCTCGCCGCGCCCGCTCCGAGCACGCCAGGCGGCCCCCGCCTGCTCGCCAGCCAGGATGATACCTCGCTGGCTCAGAGCGCCGAGGCCAACGCGGCGGCCACCCGGCGGATGGGCGAGGCGTCGGCCCAGGCGGCGATCCAGGCCGATGCCCTGAGCGCCAGCATCCGGACAGCGCTTGCGGTCAACGCCCAGTTCGCCGCCGCGAGTGCGCAGGCCGCCACGGGCCTGACCCGGCAGGCTGCGGCGGCGCTTGCGGCTTCCCGTGCAACGGCGGCAGCGGCGGCGGCGGGGGCTAGTCCGTTCGTCGCCGCGGCGGCCGGAGCGGAGGCGAGTGCAAACGTCCTCAAGAACTCCGTAGACCGGGCGGCGGTCTCGACCCGCGCATGGACGGCGGGGCTCGAGGCGCTCACCGCGCAGCT
>JANNHX010000637.1:0-6240 GCA_031404615.1 Chloroflexota bacterium | reverse complement strand
GCGCTGTACTCGATGGGCATGGTCCTGGCCAGCCTGTTCCTCCTGTGGGGTCGTGAGGCGTTCCACGTGACGAACCTGCTGATCGAGCCGATCTGGTTCGTGTCCGGGCTCAACTTCCCCGTCGGCGCGCTCGGGGCGCTGGGCGCGGTCGCCATCGCGACCATCCCGTTCGCCGTCGGGCTCGACGCCATGCGCCAGCTGGTGTTCGCGGGGCAGCCGTACATCACCGGCACGCCGTCGCCCGAGGTGGAGGCGCTGATCCTGGTCGCGATGACGGTCGTGTTCACGCTGGCCGCGCGCTGGATGATCCGCACGATCGAGCGGATGGCCCGGCAGCGCGGCTCGCTCTCGATCCGCTGGCAGTGAGCGCGCTGGCCGCCGGCGAGGGGACGGGCTTCGACCCCGCCCGAGCGGAGGGCTCCGGCGCCTCGGACACGATCCGCAGCCTGCGCACGGCGCTGCTCCTGGGCTGGCGCGTCGAGTCCAACTGGACGGACCCGACGCTGTTCTTCATCTATACCGTCGCGAAGCCGATCGCATCGCTGCTGCTGCTCGTCGCGATGATCCAGGTCATCGGCGGTGCCGCGTCGGAGGAGGCACGGACGTTCGTGGTCCTGGGCAGCACGCTGTGGGCGATGCTCGTGGCTGGAATCGCGGGCCCGGCCTGGTCGGTCCTCGAGGACCGCGAGCGCTACCGGATGCTCAAGTACCTGTACGTCAGCCCGTCGACGTTCATCATCCTGCTCGTGGGCCGCGGTGGCGCGCGGCTCGCGGCGGGCGCGATGGGGACCGTGATCGCGCTCGTGTTCTCGGTCGTCGTGCTGGGGCTGCGCGTCGACCTCGCGGCCGTGCACTGGCCGCTGCTGGTCGTCTGCCTCGTCGTGGGGCTCGTGCCGATCCTCGCGCTCGGGATCCTGCTCGCCGCGATCTGTCTCCAGACGCGCCAGGAGAGCTGGTCCTACCCGGACGCGTTCGCCGGAGCGATGTTCCTGGTCTCGGGCGTCGTGTTCCCGCTGGCGGTGCTGCCGGACCCGGTTGAGGCCCTGGGCCTCATCAACCCGATTACCTGGTGGGTCGCGGGCGTTCGCCTCGCGATCGTCCCCGACGGCCCAACCTCCATCGGCGGTCCAGGCTCCGTGTGGACCGCCGTCACCGGAACTGCCGCTCCTGAGGCCGCGATGGTCCTGGGCGCCTTGTTCGTGACCGGGGCGCTGGTTACACTCGCGGCGACCGTGATCTTCCGTTCGAGCGAGCGCCGGGCTCGAGACCTGGGCCTGCTCGACCGGACCACCGGCTCGTAGCCAACCGATCCCGGGCAGCCCTACCGGGGGGCTGGGCCGCCGAAGCGAGGGAGTAGCCATGCGGATCTACGAGGGGAGCCCTCGACAGGACTTCGAGGAGGTCTTCCGCTCCATCGGCACCTTCCTCGACGGCCACGGGATGCGTGACATCCTGTTGCTCGAGGTGCCCGACGGGTTCATCGTCCAGGGCCTGGTGACCGCCGGCGCGTCGACGTCGGCCTGGTCGGAGTCCGTGGGCTCCATCAACAAGGAGACGCTGTCGTTCCTCGACGACGACATCGCGAAGTTCATGGAGGAGGCCGTGGCGCGGCGCGGGACCGGCGCCGCCTCCTCGGATCACGGCGGCATGTACGAGCGGGCGCTCCGCGTCATCGGCCACTGGCTGGACGGTCAGAAGCCCAAGGACGTGTTCATGTTCGAGCAGCAGGGCTCCTATGTCGTGCGCATCCTGGTGGGCGGCCAGGCCGGTGGCCACCACGAGCTGGCCGAGTTCACGAAGGACGATGTCGACCAGCTGCTGGACCAGGCGCCACAGCTCCGGGCGAGGCCGTCGGGCGTCGGCTGAGGGACCCCCGGCCCGTGACACGCCGCGCCATCGGGGGCACAATCTTCCTCCACTCGCGTCGTACCGAAGGAGACCCAGGCCGATGAAGGCGCTGAAGACCGTTGCCGTCGCGCTGGGGGTCACCCTTGGCGCGCTGATCATCATCCCGCTCGCGGTCCTCGCCGGGCTGTTCGTGTGGCTGAAGCTCACCGAGGAGGACGACGAGGAGGCGCTGGAGCTCGAGCAGGAAGGCGCCTGATCGACACGCCCGTGCCGGGGGACGAGAAGCCCGCCGGCGCTCCCGCTCCAGGTTCGACGCCCGCCGCCGAGGCGGGCGTCTCCGTGTCCGCCGACGAGGCGGGGGTCTCCGTGTCCCCGCGCCGCGGCGCCACCCGCGGGTCTTCCGCGGCTCGCGGTCCCGTCTCGTACCGGCGCCCGGCCGCCTCGGCGCGCGAGCGGCGGCTCGCCGAGGCGGGCGTCCTCGCCACGGTCGCCATCTGGTCGGCCAACTTCGTGGTGGTCAAGGCCGCCGTGACGGTGCTCGGGCCGCTGACCTTCACCTCGGCCCGCTACATCGTGGCGGCCGTCACGCTGTTCCTGCTGGTGAGGCTCCGCTCGTCGGCCCCACGGCCGTCGACGCGGACCGCGCTCACGCTCATCTGCCTCGGCATGCTGGGATTCGGGGCGTACCAGGTGCTGTTCAGCATCGGCATCACGAAGATCACGGCGGGGGACAGCGCGCTGATCATCGCGGTGTCGCCGGTGCTCACCGCACTCCTCGCCGGAGCCGTGGGGATGGACCGGCTGACCCCACCCAAGCTCGCGGGCGCCCTCGTGGCGTTCGCGGGGGTCGCCGTCGTGGTCGTGGCCGGTCACGAGGTCTCGCTCGGCTCGTCGCTGGTCGGCGACCTGCTCACGCTCGGCTCCGCCGTGCTGTGGGCGGTCTACACCATCGCCGGCACGCGGATGCTGCGGTCCGTGGACCCGCTCCAGGCGACCGCCTGGGCCGTGCTGGGCGGGATGCTGTTCCTGCTGCCGTTCGGGGCGTTCGAGGTGCTGACGTCGCCGGCCCCGTCGGTGTCGGTCGCCGCGGTCGCGGGGGTGCTCTTCAGTGGGGCATTCGCGGCCGGGATCGCGAACGTCTTCGTGTTCAATGCGATCCGGCTCCTCGGGCCCACGCGGGTGACCGTCTCGCAGTTCCTGGTCCCGGCGGGGGCCGTGCTCCTGGGCGTGGCCCTGCTCGGCGAGCCGCTGGGGGTCGCGCAGGTCGCGGGCGGCGGCATCATCGTCGTGGGCGTGTGGTTGACGCGGCGGTCGGCCGTGCTGCCGGCGGCGTTGCGGACGAGGATCCGGTCCCGGGGCTGAGGCGTCGGTGCGCGACCAGCGGTCCGGGCGGGCGAACTCGTCGAACGGCACCCAGCCGCGTTTGAGGCTCGGCGAGCGCATATCCGGGAGCGGCCGGCCCATCGGCATGACGCCGATCGGGAGGAACTCGTCCGGGATGCCCAGCAGCGCCTTGAGCGGCGCGATGTCGGGGCCGACGACGCCGCACCCCAGCCACGCGGTGGCCCGCCGCGCAGTTCGTCGCGGCGGCGTTCGAATGGTGGGCGGCGGGAACCCGCTGACAGTGGGCGGCGGAACCTCTTGGCCGCGCGGCACGACGCTGGCATCCTGTCGATCGACGGTCAGAGCATCCGAGCTACCGACGTGGAGCACCACATGGATCGACAGACCTGGCTGGCTGAGCGGCGCGCCGCAACGATCGCCGCATACGACGCGGAGGCCGGTGGCTACGAACAGGACGAGTACCCGGTCGAGGCACAGCATCGCTTCGTCGGGCGGCTCCTCGAGACCTGTCCACCCGGTGGCATCGTCCTCGACGCAGCGTGCGGCACCGGGCTGTACTTCCCGCTCGTCGCCGAGGCCGGGCTTCGCGTGGTCGGCATCGACCAGTCGTCGGCCATGCTCGACGTGGCGAGGGCGAAGGGGATTGCCGCGTTCGTGGAGCAGGTCGGCCTGCAGGAGCTCGCGTTCGACGGCGACTTCGATGCGGTGATGACGATCGACGCGATGGAGAACGTCAGCCCCGAGGACTGGCCGCTCGTCCTCGCCAACCTCCACCGCGCGGTCCGTCCCGGCGGCCACCTCTACCTGAGCGTCGAGGAGGTCGACGACGCGGCGATCGAGTCAGCGTTCGCGACGCTTCAGGCCCGCGGCCTGCCGGCGGTTCGCGGCGAGATCGCCGAGGGCGACGTCGCGGGCTACCACTTCTACCCCGGTCGCGAGCGGGTGCGGCGCTGGATCGCGGCGGAAGGCCTGCGGGTCGTCGTCGAGGAGTACGTGCACGCCCGCGATGGGTGGGGGTATTGCCACCTGCTGCTGCGGGCCACCGGCTGACCCGCGCCCGCCCATCGTCGAAACGAATCCCCTTGCGGCGACGCCATACCCTGCAGACCCGGCGCACAACGTGCCGGGCCCAGTGGTGAGGGACCAGGGGACCGTGGATCGGAGGCAGCTCGTCGAACGGGCCGGGCGGGGCGATCACGACGCCTTCGCCGTGCTCGTCACGACGTCGGCTGCCCGCCTGGACGCGGCCGCGCGCCTGATCCTCCGCGACGGCGAGCACGCGCGCGATGCCGTCCAGGACGCCCTCGTCCGTGCCTGGCGGGACCTGCCCGGGCTTCGCGACCCGGACCGCTTCGACGCCTGGCTCCATCGCCTCCTCGTGAACAGCTGCCTCGACCAGGCCCGGCGGCGCCGGCGCCGCCCGATCGAGATCGAGATCGATCCCATCCACGGGCCGGCGACGGGTGACGCCGCCCGCCACATCGCGGACCGCGACCTGGTCGAGCGGGCGCTGGCCCGCCTCGAACCGGAGCACCGCGCGCTCGTCGTGCTGCACTACTACCTCGGCTACCCCCTCCCCGAAGCCGCGTCCTCGCTCGGGATCAGCCTCCCGGCGGCGAAATCGCGGCTCCACCGGGCGATGCAGGGGCTGCGCCGGACGCTGACCGCGGATCCCTCCGACCTCGCGGAGCTGGAAGGAGGTCGAACGGCATGACTGCCTTCGACCCGTTCGATCCGTTCGAGCAGCGGATCTCGGTCTCACTGGACGAGATCGCCCCGGCACGCCGCCCCCACTACCTCGACGACCTCCTCCGCCAGACCGCGCGCACGTCGCAGCGGCCGCGCTGGAGCTTCCCCGGAAGGTGGCTCCCCATGGACACGACCCTCACGCGAGGCCCGGCCGGACGCGCGTCGCTACGCCCGCTCGTCCTCGTGGCGATCGTCGCGCTGCTCGCGCTCGCGGCAGCCGCGATCTTCATCGCCGGCTCCCGGCCCAGGCTCCCCCTCCCCGTCGGCCCGGCGGTCAACGGCTCGATCGTCTACCCGTCCGGCGGCGACCTCTACATCCGTGACGGCCTGGCCGCCGGCGCCGTCGCGAAGCCGCTCGTCACGGGATCGGCCAAGCAGTACGCCCCGTATCTTTCCCCCGACGGACGATCGCTCGTGTACGCGCAGGTGGGCGACGGCGGCGACTACCTGTGGGCCGCGGACATCGACGGTTCGAACCAGCGTCAGCTCCTGCCAGACCCGATCGGGGAGGGCTGGTCGCAGTGGTCCTGGGCGCTCGACAGCAGGCATCTCCTCGTGAGCGGCGTGTTCCCCGGCGGCGCCAAGCGCCTGTACGACGTCCAGGCCGACGGCTCGAGCGCCCGCGAGCTCGTGTTCGACGGCCTGGTCCCGTGGGAGGCGTTCTGGAGCCCCACCGACCCGAACACCTTCCTGCTGCGTGCGCAGACGATGAACGGTGTTCGCGCCCAGGGTGTCTACCTCGTGGGCGCCGACGGCGGCAACCTCCGCCCCCTCGGGCTCCCGGGGCAGTCCTCGTTCGGCGCGCAGTACACGCTCTCGGGTGCGGTCTGGTCTCCGGACGGCCGGACGATCGCCTACAACGCCATTACGACGGATCCGAAGACCTTCGTCACCCACTACCGGATCCACGTCGTGAACGCGGACGGGTCGAGTGATCGCGAGCTCCCAGGCCCCACGGAAGCGAACGTCAACGAGGCCTGGCCAACATTCTCCCCCGACGGGACCCAGATCCTCGTCCAGCACTTCGTCTTCCCGTCCGGGCAGGACACGAAGGACGGCTCCGGGTGGATCGCAGTCCTCCCGGCCGACGGCTCCGCACCCGCTCGCGAGATCGGCGTGCGCATCGACGAAACGAACAACCCAGACGTCTGGAAGGACTGGTCGCCCGACGGGACGTCCGTGATCCAGACGGACGGCGAAACGCTCAACGCCTACCCGGTCGACCCGCACACCGGGACGTCGGCGGAGCTCCCGTGGGCGGACGACATGCCCGCCTGGCAGCGCAGGGCGCGCAGACCC
>JANNHX010000636.1:0-8470 GCA_031404615.1 Chloroflexota bacterium | reverse complement strand
GCGAGCTCGCCGGAGTCCCTGAGCTGGCCGATCGCGGTGTTGACGCACGCGGTCAGGGGGCTGCCCAGGTCGAGGATGACGCTGAAGTGCTCGCCGCCCTCCTTGGCCGGGAACTGGCCGGCGATCACGCCATTGCCCTCGAGCTGGACGTTCGCCACGTAGTAGGCCGTGGGGAAGTCGACGACGAGGCCGTCGAGCTGGCCGTTCTTGAGCGCCTCGACCGCGAGGTCGTTCGTGTCGTAGACCTTCGCCTCCTTGGCCGGGGCGATGACGGTGTTGATGGTCTCGAGGCTGGTCGTGCCGACCTGGGCGCCGAACTGGAAGTCCTTGAGCGCGGCGATCGAGGTGACCTTGGACAGGGGGCTGTCCTTCGCCGCGACGACGGCCTGGGCGACGTCGTAGTAGCCATCGGACAGGTCGACGGCCTGGGCGCGCTCGGCGCTGTAGCTGACCTGCGTCAGGTATATGTCGAAGTCCTTCTCGCCCGGCCCGATCGCGTTGTTGAACGGCGCGACGACCCAGGTGACGGTGTCGCCGACGAAGCCCAGGTTACGGGCGATCGACCAGGCGACCTGACCCTCGAAGCCCTGACGGTTCGTCGGGTCGCCGAGCTCCCACGGGTCCGTCTTCGGGTCGGACGGCTGGTAGTACGGCGGGTAGGCCGGGTTGTCGGCGCCGATCGTGAGCTTGCCGGCCGTCTTGGTCTGGAGCGCGGCCGGCGCGCAGGCGGCTACGGCCGCGGACGGGGCCGCGGACTCGACGGGGGCGGCGCTCACGGCGGCGGACTCGACGGGGGCGGCGCTTGCGGGCACGGAAGGTACAGCGGACGGCGAGGCTGCGCCGCCTGAGCAGGCTGCGGCGAAGGCGGTGACGAGGGCGAGGGCGGTGACGCCCTTCAAGGTGCGCATGGGTGTGCGATCTCCTAGTGGTTGTGCGGTGCGGATTGTACCGCCGAGGTCGGGGGGTCCCGAGTGCCAACGCGGCAGATCGCGCGGAGGACGCGGTTAACGGCCGAAGCGACGCCGGGAGGAGGACGGCGTCGCTTCGGTGGGTCTCCGGCGTTGACGGGAGGAGGGAGGACCATCGCCGCCGGGTGCTTGTTCGGTTGTGGGCACTGCACCGTGGTGCGGTGACCACACGTTGAGCCCGATGGTCCCGCGTTCCCATCACCCGGGAGTCCCATGACCCCCGGTACGTTAGCCCGGATCCACCGGTCGAGCGCCGCAGATCGCCGCTCCAGGCGCGCTCAGGCCAAGGCGGCGACGAGCACGGAAGCGAGCGCACCTGCAGGTGCGTGAGCGACGCGCACAGGAGCCAACGCAGGCCACAGGAGCCAACTCAGGCATGGGCCGCATGGGCGCGCGAGACGCAAGCGGTGATCGGTGGGTCCGGGCTTCAGGCGCGCGCTGCGTGCGTACACTCGCCCGGTGCGCGTACGAACCATCCAGCTCCGGATCATGGGCGTCGCCCTCGCGGCCCTCTGGCTCGCGGCGTTCGGCCTCGTGCTGCTGGGCTACCGTCCCGGCGGGCCCATCGACATCCTGGTCGGCCTCGCCGCCATCGGCCCGATGCTCGTCGCCGTCGCCGCAATCCTCTGGCCGCCGGTCGCGCACGGCGGGCGCGCGTTCGCGGGCATCGCGTGGCTGGCGCTCGGCGCGATGCTGCTGCTCGTGCCCTCGCTCGCGGGCCTCGTGACCCAGCTGACCGGGCGTGGACCCCAGACCCTGCTCCCCTCGCTGGAGGCGGCGTACCCCTGGCTGCTCGCCCTGTCCGCCACCGGGCTGTTCGCGGGCCTCGGGCTCGCGCGCCGGCGCCTGGGCGGCGCGGCGATGCGGCGGCGGCGGCTCGTGCTGGGGGCGGCGTTCGCCGTGGCGATGGCCCTGGGCACGGGCAGCGCCTTCGCCGCGGCCGCCATCGTCAACGAGCTCGCGCTGGGCGACCGGCCGTCCATCGCGTCCCGGTTTGGGCCGACGGACCCGGATCTCGAGCCGCCGGCCTGCACGAAGCCGGTCATGGCCGGCTCCACGGCTCGCCTCGAGCTGCGCATGGACGGCTCCATCGACGGCCGATACACCGGCCAGGTGGCGCTCGAAGGCATCCGGAACGGCGCCGACTTCTGGTGGTCCGGCTTCGCCGCCACGCGCCTGACCCTGGGCCAGCAAGGCCTCGTCCGCCTGGGCGACCAGGTGTGGATCCTGACCCCGGGCCGGCCGTGGACCGAGACCGACAAGGCCCGCGGCGCCAACCAGGACATGGACCGCCAGCTCGTCTCCGTGGCCCTCACGCCAGTCGACATCGCCGCGCCCGAGGACCGCGGGCTCGCGTTCGTCGACGGCGCGCGCGCGCGCCACTGCCGGATCCCTGTGGGCGGCGAGACCATCCGGCGGGTCCTGCCGCAGGTCGCGCTGCTGATCGGCCAGACCGACATCTCGCGCTGGCGCGGCGACCTCGACTTCTGGGTGTTCGCGGACGGACAGCTGGGCCAGGTCGACGGGCGGATCTCGGGGCCGGCCACCGGCATCGACGACGACGCGCTGCAGGCCGGCGTTCGGTTCCGCATGCTGGCGTATGACAGGGGCCTGCCGATCACCGTGCTGCCGCCCACGCGATGACGAGGAGGGATGTCCCATGATCGATGACCTGCCGGGCGACGAACGGGCGAAGCGCGACCGCACCGCGCGCCTGCTCCTCGTCGTGGGGATCCTCCGCGCGAACGGCACCCACGGGATCTCGCCCGTCGACATCGCGAAGCGCACCGGCATGGCCAAGCGCACCGTCTACCGCGACCTGCGGGCCATCGATGGCGAGCTCGGCATCCCCGTCTGGAGCGAGGGCGGGCGCTGGGGCGTCGACGCGGACGCCTTCCTGCCGCCGCTCCGGCTGACGCTGTCCGAGGCGATGGCGATCTTCCTCTCGGCGCGGCTCCTCACGCGCTACATGGACAAGCACGACCCGGTGCTGGCGTCGGCGTTCACGAAGCTCGAGGAGGGCCTGCCGCCGTCCCTGCGCGACCACGTCGAGCGGACGGTCCAGGACCTCGCCAGCCGGGACGTGGACCCGGCCTTCAACCGCCAGGTCGAGATGCTCACGAAGGCCTGGGCGGACCGGCGGGTCGTGGCGTTCGAGTACCTGCCCGCGCCGTACAGCGGCAAGCGCGAGCCGCGTCGAGCCGTTGTGCGGCCCTACCTCCTGGAGCCGTCGCTGCAGACCCACGCGCTGTATCTCATCGGGTTCGACGAGGACCGCCGGGCCATGCGCACGTTCAAGGTCGAGCGCATCCGCGACCTCTCGGTGTTGCCGCGGACCTTCGAACCTCCCGAGGACGACGTGGTCGCGCAGCTGCGCCGCGCGTGGGACATCATCGCGGACCAGCCGGCGACCAGGGTCGTGCTCCGGTTCCGGCCCGAGGTCGCGGGACGCGTGATGGAGGCCTCGTGGCACCCGAGCCAGGCCGTGACGAAGCGTCCCGACGGATCGCTCGAGTGGTCGGCGACCGTGGCCGGCACCATCGAGATCCGGCTCTGGATCCTGTCCTGGGGCAGCGACGTGGAGGTCCTCTCGCCGGCGGCGCTCCGGGACGACGTGGCTGAGACGCTCCGGCGCGCCGCTGCGCAATACGGAGTGGGGACCACGACCGCCTGACCAACCGCCCGTGCGGGATCGCGCCCACGGCCCACTGGTTCACCTTCCGTGTCCGGGCGAAGGACGGGCGGGGTAACCTCAGCCGGTGGACCAGCGACATCCGGATCCGGGTTCCGTAGCAGGGTCGCGCGGCGGCCGGCGCCCCGCGTTCGCGGCCGTCAACCTGATCAGCGACCCGATCCACGGGTACGTCGAGCTCACGAAGCGCCTCTCCCCCGACGAGGCCGGCGAGGCCGGCCTCAACCCGGAGGATGTCGCCGAGGACGACCTGCTCGACACCGCGTGGCTCCAGCGCCTGCGCCGCATCAGCCAGCTGCAGAGCGCGCGCTGGGTCTTCCCCACGGCGGAGCACTCCCGGTTCACCCACGGCCTGGGCGTCATGCACGAGGCGGGGCTCTGGGCGCGGTCGCTGTACCCGTCGCTGGTCACCGCGCTGGGGGCGCTGGCCCCGGCCGAGCCCGTCCCGTCCGAGGGCCTGGTGGCGGAGACGCTGCGGATCGCGGGGCTGCTGCACGATGTCGGCCACGGGCCGTTCGCCCACTTCTTCGACGACCGGTTTCTGTCTGCCTTCCCCGCTCCGTCCGATCCGCGGCGGCCGGGCGCGAAGACGCTTTCGCACGAGGACCTCTCGCAACTCATCATCGAGCGTGAGCTGGGGCCCCTGATCCGAGGTCTGCGGCGGGCCCCGGGGTCGGTCCCGGAGCGCGACCGGTTCGCGGACGGCGAGGCCATCGACCCGCGCTGGGTCTCGTTCCTGATCTCCAAGCCTCCGCTCGTCGACGCGTCGATGCCCGGCTGGGTGCGGACGCTCCAGCCCCTTCTGTCGGGCGTGTTCACCGTGGACAACCTGGACTACGTCCGCCGCGACGCCTACCTGACCGGGGTGTCGATGGGACCGGTCGATGCCGAGCGGCTGCGCCGGTACTGCTTCGTCTCGGACCGCGGGCTCACGCTGTACGAGTCGGGGATCGGTGCGCTGGAGATGTTCCTGACCGCGCGGCTGTTCATGTACCGGCACGTCTACCTGCATCGGACGGTGCGGGCGATCGACCTCGACCTCGAGGAGGTCTTCGCGCCATCGATCCGGGCCGTGTTCGGCGAGGGGTCACCCGCGGAGCGGCTCGCAGCGTTCGCGGACCTCGACGAGTACGCGCTGCTCCACCAGGCCGCGGGCTGGGCGCGGGGCGAGCACCTCGCTGCCTCGCCCGTGCCCGGGGACGGCTGCGTGACGCCGGAGGTCGCCGACGGCTGGCGGGCGATCCTGCTGCGACGCCCGCGGTGGCGCACCGAGCGCGAGGTCCACGCTGAGCAGGCGGGACCGGAGTGGCCCGCGGCGCTGGTGGCCCAGCTGGGCGAGGCCGAGCCCGGGCGCGTGGTGCTGGACCTCGTCGGCATCGATGCCCGGCCGGGGGCCGGGGAGCCGGATACGCTGGCGATCGAGCGGCGGGACGGCGGACCCGGGCCGGGACTGGCAGAGGCGCTGGGGCGGCTGCCGGCCTGGTCGCTGGTCGGTCGACGGTACCGGCGGATCTCGTAGGGTCAGGGGCGGCGGCACCGCCGCCGGGGCGTGATTCCCGTGTGCATCGATTCCGGGATCTCCACACAGAGCTCAGCGTCCGAATCGCGGTTCCGGGTCCCGAGCCGTGCGACAGGCTCCCGGAATTCATTCGCAGGAGCATCACCGCGAGCTGCGGACCGTCCCAAGTCAGCGGAGGCGCAAGCAGGGCGACGGGCGCTACGGCCTGGGCGAGGGGCTCGGCACGGCCTTGGGCGCCTTGGGAGCGTTGACCCCGGCCTTGGGTGGCATGACCAGGAGCGGGTCGATCCGCGCGATCTCGGCCTTCGGCAGCTTCATCCGTTTTGCGACATCGGGCTTGATCCGGAACGTCGACGTCTCCCACGGCGAGAACAGCCCGTAGTGCACGTGACAGCCCGACGCGCGCCCCGTGGCGCCCTCGAAGCCCAGCAGCTGCCCGGCCTTCAGGGGGTCGCCCGTCTTCACGACGATCTTCCCGAAGTGCGCGTACATGCTCCGGTACCCGTTGCCGTCATCGGTCACCACGACGATCGGCAGCGTCATCCACAGCTTCTTCGTGTCGAGGCGGCGCAGGTACGGATCGAGGTCCCCGACCCAGCCCATGTACCCGTCGTAGCGCCGGCCCGCGGCCAGGACCACGCCGTCGTGGGCCGCCATCACGCGGTCGCCGCAGAACGTCGCGAGGTCGATGCCGTCGTGGAACGGCTCGCCGTTCACGAGCCGCGATCCCCAGGGCGTGGGGCCGAATGGGAGCGTGAGGCGGACCCTGGCGACCGGCCAGCGGTAGCCGGTCAGGAGGTCGATCGAGGGCGCCTTCGTCCCCCTGATCTCGGATGCGAGGCGGCTCGGGGGCTCGCCGTCGGCGAGCGTCGCGGGCCGCGTGGCGGTGCCGACGCGCGGGTTTGGGGTCGCGGGAGGGCCCATTGGGACGAGCGCGGCGGGTGCTTGTGCCGCTGGTGCCGGCGTGAGGGTCGCGGTCGGAGGCGTGGGGCCCTGCGCGATGGCGTTCGGGGCGGCACCCTTGCCCTGCAGGTCCAGCACGCCGCCGCGGGGACCCAGGCTCGGGACGACCAGCAGCGCGGCCGTCGCCGCGGCGACGCCGATCAGCGCGAAGCGCGCATGCGGACGTCGATGGCGGCGGGCGTGGGGAAACCGCTGGTTCCTGGGCACGGCCGGATTGTGCCTCACCCGCGCGAAGCACGTCGCGCGCCGGTGCGGGCCGCGGTCGGCGGTATCATTCGGCGGCCGCGCGCCCGTAGCTCAGTGGACTAGAGCATCGGTCTTCGGAACCGAGTGTCGGGGGTTCGAATCCCTCCGGGCGCGCCATGCTCCCCCCGGCGGGTACGCTGATCGCGCGATGGCAACGACTGAGCCCGGCCCGAACCCCGACGCCCTGACGCGAGCAGATCCGCCTCGTGTCCGCCCCTGCCGCGTCAACGGCACCACCCTGCACGTCGAGGTCCGCGGTTCAGGACCGGCGCTCCTGATCGTCCACGGCGGCGGCGAGGACGCCGAGGTCTGGCGCGCGGTCGCCGAGCGCCTCGAGGACTTCACGGTGGTGACCTACGATCGCCGCGGAACCCTGCGCAGCGGCCGTGACAACTGGCCCGGCTGCGGCTCCGCGCACCATGCCGACGACGCGGCCGCCATGCTCCGCGCACTGGGGCTGGACGCGGTCGTGGTCTTCGGGTCCAGCTCGGCCGGCATCGTCGCGCTGCAGCTTGCGCTCCGCCATCCGGCGCTGGTTCGCCGGGCGCTCGTGTTCGAGCCGGGTCTCTTCCGGCAGCTGCCCGGCGGAGCTCCCACCGCGGCGCCGGTCCAGGACGCCATCGACGGCCACCTCGCAGCCCACCCCGGAGACTGGGTGGGAGCCCTCGCGGTCTTCAGGCGTGCGGTGGCGTCCGCGATGGGGCCCGCCGCCGACGGGCTCGTGGCACCGCCACCCGGCAAGGAATGGTACGCATCTCGCGAGGAGGAGAACGCCGAGGCGTTCGTGCGGGACGACCTGCTCATCCTCACCCGGGAGCGGGTCGACGAGGCCGAGCTCGCGTCGGTGGACGTCGACATCCGCTTCTCGTTCGGGACCGAGTCGATGCCGGTCTTCCGCGCGATCGCGACGCAGCTCGCCGCGGTTCGCATCGGGCGCCCGATCGCCGTCAAGGGCGTGGGCCACGTCATCTTCTACGACCCGGACGCGGCAGCCGCTCATCTCCGCCTCCCGGCCGGCGACCGCTCCGACGGCAGCCAGCGCAGCCGGCCGGGGTGACGCCCGATGTACCGTCAGCGTCAGTGTCCTTGTCCGAGCCTGACGGTCAGTTCGAAGACGACGAGGCGACTTCTCTCGCCGCGACCGCTCGTACCGTTGCCCGGAACTCGGCCTGAGCCCGGCCACGGCGAGCCCTACGGCGCTCGGAGAGCCTTGACCAACGCCTCGTCGCCCTCGATCACGAAGGTTGCTGCGCGTTCGGATCCCTCCTGGCGCGCCAGAACCTTGCGCGTCAAGGACATGAACACGGCTCACGGAATGACCCCGCCGTGCGACTGCCCGCACGCGGCGGCCACGAGTCGCCCGATGGCGGGGTGACCCTGAGCCCCCCAGCCGGGGCCCAGGGCCCGGGCCTGCGATCCTACTCCAGCGGGCGTCGGGGCCGCCCGTCACGGTTGTTGTTTCTGCGCGCCCGACGCCCTCCGGGCGCGCCAGATTCCGGGCGTCGACGTCACAACGCCGCGGCGAATCGCTCCTGGAGTTCGCGGAAGACGTCAACGTAACGCTGGAGCTCGCTGGCGTCATCGCCCAGGCGCACGGATGAGGCGGCCTTGAGGTCGGTTGCCCCCCAACGACCCCTTGACGGCAGTCGGAAGATTCTGGGAGTCGTAGAGGAGGAGATTCGCATGTCCTTACGTCGTACGACCCGACGACTGGCTGTCGTCGCCCTGACGATGCTGGCGCTGCTCGGGCTCCCCGCTTCGGGACAGGCGGCCACTCCGGATCCGGTCCTCCTGATCCACGGTTGGCGGGCGAATGCGTCCGCCTGGGACGTCGCGGTCCAGCGGTTCGCGACTCTCGATGGCCGGACCGTTGTCGCCATCACGTTGCCCGGCAACGATAACGTCGCCAACGGCAAGTACATCCGGGACCAGGTGGCGGCACGCGGCTGGTCCCGCCTGGACATCGTCGGCGTCAGCATGGGCGGCCTGTCGGCCCGCTACTACCTCAAGTCCCTGGGCGGGACGGCGTCGGTTGACGCCTATGTCTCCCTTGGGACGCCCCAGTACGGGATCCTGAGCGCC
>JANNHX010000635.1:0-2114 GCA_031404615.1 Chloroflexota bacterium | reverse complement strand
CGTACCAGTCCGGAAACAGGTCGAGCTCGCGCTGGAGCAGCACACGATCGTAGCGCGGCAATTGGTCGGCGGGGGCGGACACCTGCATCCGGACCAACGCCGCAATCGCATCCTCGTACAGGCGCGGCGCGGAATCCCTGTCCAGCGCCGCCAGATAGGTGGTGGAGCCCAGATCGGACAACAGCAAAAAACCCCGCTCCAGGTCTTCGGCGATCACTTCGGGCGCATTCACGCCGGCCGCGCGCAGCAATCGCGCCACCATCACGAACGGCCGGCAGTTTTCCTGCGGCGGCGGTGCGTCCATCGCAATCAGCGTGCGACGGTCGAGCGTGACGCGAAAATAGCGGCGAAAGCTCGCATCGGCGGATGCCGGCGCAACACTGAACTTCGCGCCGGGCATGCGCACGGCGAGCCATTCCGTCAGGAGCGACAGTCGGAAATCGGGTTCTGCCACGAATGAAAAGATGTCGGCGGCGTCGGCCGGAAATGGCTGCCGCGCGGATTGGTTTAGAATCCTTGTATCTTATCACTGCCCCACCCCCTTCATGGCGTCACCCCGCGCGTTTGCCTGTGCGCTGTACACGACATGTTTTGCGCTGGGTGTTGGCTCCCTGTTGTTTCCGGTCGCCGCGGCGCAGCATGGCGCCGCGGCGACGGAGGCACCTCCAAAAGTCGATCGCACGCTGCACGCGCCCGACCCCAAGGCGCAGACACCGCTCTTCTATCGCGCGCAATCGATCGATGGCGTCAGCGATAAGGTCATCGAGGCCTGGGGTGCGGTGGAACTGCGCGACCGCACCCATAGGTTCACCGCGGACTGGGCGCGCTACGACGCCGAAAAGGACGAAATCTGGGCCAAGGGCAATGTCAGCGTGAAGAGGCTGTCCGACACGATCAGCGGTCCCGAGTTGCGGATGAACCGCGCCACCACTACCGGCTTTGTCAAGGATGCCAAGTACGAACTTGGGCCCTCGCCGACCCGTCCGACCCAGTTCTACGCGCACGGCAGCGCCGACGAGCTGATCCTGGCCGGCCCCGACCGCTACGAGGCGACCAACGCGACGTACACGACCTGCAGGGCGAGCGACGAGTGGCTGCTCCACATGAAAGAACTGGACATCGACCAGACGCGCCAGGTGGGCACCGCGCGCAACGTGATCCTGTACTTCCAGGACGTGCCCATCATGTACACGCCCTGGCTCGATTTTCCGCTGAATCGCGACCGGAAATCAGGCTTCCTCGCGCCATCGTTCGGCAGCACGGGCCGGCGCGGTCTCGAAATGACGCTGCCCTATTATTTCAATATCGCGCCTAACTACGACATGACGATCTCCCCGCGCGTGATGAGCAAGCGCGGAGTGGAACTAAATACGCAGTTCCGCTACCTGTTTCCAGGCCTGGGTGGCAAGCTCGACGCGTCGATCCTGCCGCACGACAACCAGATCGCGAGCAACCGCTATGGCTTTTCGTGGAAGCATGAGCAGAGCCTCGCGGCGCTGCTCCCGGGCCTGGCGGCTACGGCCAACATCAACAAGGTTTCCGACGATTTCTATTTCACCGACTTGTCCGATCACATCAGCTCCACATCGCAGACCAATTTGCCGCGCGAAGTCGCGCTGACCTACAACCTGCCGAACATCGGGCTCGCAGCGCGGGTGCAGCGGTTCCAGACCTTGCAGGACCCGGAGGCGCCCATCGTGCCGCCGTACAACCGCACGCCACAGTTATTGCTCAATGCACAGCGCCTGGATCTGGGCGGCTTCGACCTGGCGATGGCTGGCGAAGTCGTTCATTTCGACCACCCGACGTTGCTCTCAGGCGACCGAACCACCCTGTATCCAAGCATCGCCTACCCGATCAAGTGGGGCGGATTCGCGATCACGCCCAAGTACGGCTTTCACATGTCGCGCTACTTTGTCGATGACCCCAGCCGCGAAGAGCAGTGGATCAATCGGACGGTGCCTATCGCCAGCCTGGATGCCAGCGTAGTCTTCGAGCGCGACATGCGCCTGTTCGGACAACCCTATTTGCAGACGCTGGAGCCGCGCGCCTACTATCTGCAGATCCCCGCACGCAGGCAAACCAACATCCCCAATTTCGACAGCGCGATCGCC
>JANNHX010000634.1:0-1875 GCA_031404615.1 Chloroflexota bacterium | reverse complement strand
CTCGGCAATGCGGCCGCCACCGACCTCGGCGAGCCGACCGCGGCACCCGGCGCCGGGACACCCGCCGCGCCGCTCGCGGAGCGCCACGGGTCCTCGTCCCTCGCCGGCCTCGTGCGGCGCGGGCTTGTGCGGGCAGAGGTGCGCGAGCGCCCGCGCCGTCCGCTCGCGTCGCGACCCGTGCCGACGCGCGGCGCGCGACCCGAGGGTGCGGCACTCACCGCGGACCAGGGGGCGGCCCTGCGGCTCGTCCTCGACGCGCTCGAGGCCCGCGACCCGACCCCTGTCCTGCTCGACGGCGTCACCGGCGGGGGCAAGACCGCCATCTACGTCGAGGCGATCGCGGCCTCGCTCGCCGCCGGGCGGCCGGCACTGCTGCTCGTCCCGGAGATCGCTCTCGCCACGCCCATCGTCGACCGGCTGCGCGCGGACCTGGGCGTCCGGATCGCCGTCCTGCACTCCGCCCTGGGCGAGGGCGAGCGGGCCGACGAGTGGCGGCGGATCCGCGCGGGCGAGGCGGACCTCGTCGTCGGGACGCGCACGGCGCTCCTTGCCCCGCTCACGGATGTCGGCCTGATCGTGGTCGACGAGGAGCATGACGCGGCCTACAAGTCCGACCGGACACCGCGGTTCCAGGCGCGCGACGCGGCCGTCGAGCTGGCGCGGCTCGCGGGCGCGGCCGTCGTCCTGGGCTCGGCGACGCCGGCCGTCGAGACGATGGGCCATGCGCGATCCGGCCGGTACCGGCGCGCCGTCCTGCCCGTCCGCGCGGCCGGCGCGGAGCCGCTCGTGACGGCCGTCGACCTGCGCGAGGAGCTGGCCGCCGGCAATCGCGGGCTCATCTCGGACGCGCTGGCGGCGGCCCTCGCCGGCCTCGACACGGAGCACGGCGACCGGGCGATCCTCGTCCTCAACCGCCGCGGGACCGCGTCGGTGGTCATGTGCCGGGACTGCGGGACGGTGCAGGCCTGCCCGGACTGCGACCGGCCGCTCGTCTACCACCAGGCGGGGACGACGCTGCGCTGCCACCACAGTGGACGGGCGTGGCCCATCGCGAGCCGCTGCCCGGCGTGCGCCTCACCACGCATCCGGTACCTGGGCGGCGGCACGGAGCGGGTGGAGCGCGAGGTGCGCGAGCGGTTCCCGGCCCTCCGGATCGGGCGGCTGGACCGGGACGTCGTGGAGCGCAAGGGCGCCGCGGAGCGAGTCCTCGACGACTTCGCCGCAGGCCGCATCGACATCCTCGTCGGGACCAGCCTCGTGACCAAGGGCCTTGACATCGCGGAGGTCGTCCTCGTCGGCGTCGTCTCCGCGGACATCGCGCTCAACCTGCCCGACGAGCGCGCCTCGGAGCGGACGTACCAGCTCCTCGCCCAGGCGGTCGGACGCGCGGGCCGCGGCGACCGGCCGGGCGTCGCGTTCATCCAGACCTACCGGCCCGACCACCGGGCGATCCGTGCCGTCGTCGAAGGGGACGCCGCGAGCTTCTACGACGAGGAGCTGGCATTGCGCGAGCGCTTCGGCTCGCCCCCGTTCGGGCGGCTCGTCAAGCTCACCGTCGGGCTGCCGGAGCGCGAGGACGCGGAGCGCGAGGCCCTCGCCATGGCCGAACGGCTGCGGACCGCCGCCCGGGAGCGGAGCCTGGCCGTGCAGGTCGTGGGGCCGGCACCGGCCTACATCGCCCGCCGCGGCGACCGGTGGCGCTACAACGTGATCCTCCGAGGTCTCGATCCCGTGGCGCTCCTCGACCCGGTCCCCGGCGTGAACGAGGAAACATTGAGGCGGCGTCAACCAGTGCCGTTATCGCCGAATTGGCCGAGGAAATGATTAATGCCGTAAGGGCCCATTTCGCCGAGGATGAGGTCTAGAGCCATTAAC
>JANNHX010000633.1:0-3663 GCA_031404615.1 Chloroflexota bacterium | reverse complement strand
ACATCGCCGTCGCCACAGGCGATGCTGGCGAGCTGCCATGCCGCCTCGTCGTTGCTGCGCAGCGTGCGCCCGATACACAGGAGGTCCGGCCGGAGCCAGAACGTGTCGCCGCCCTCGAGCGTGCCGGGCGCCTCGATCCGGCCCAGCGTCGGGATGCCCCGGGCCTTCGTCCACGCCTCCAGCACGTCCGGCTCACCCGCGCGGCTGGGCTTGCCAGGGCGGAGCGGGATGGCGCCGCCGTCCGCGATGAGGAGCGGGTCGAAGACGTAGACGAGGTCTGGGTCGTCCGTCTCCGCGTCGAGCACGTGGACCGTCGTCCCGAGGCGCGTCAGCGTCTCGACCAGCCCGTCGTGCTCGCGGCGCGCCGCTTCGAGGTCGACGGGCCGCAGGAACCCCACGGCGGGGTCATCGAAGGCGCGGCCGAACGCCGGCCCGGGCGCCTTCACCAGCACCTCGAGCAGCGGGGCGGTCATGCTCTGGGCGCCCCAGGCGCGTTCGGTCGTGGCGGTCATGCGGCGAGGATACGGCTCGGAGGCGAACCTGGGCGGGTCGACAAGCGGACGGTTCGGCGTCAGGATGTCCCCGTGGCGCCCTGTCAGTTGGCGCCGAGTCCTGCCTCCGGGGTGTCCGCGCCGATGATCCGTCCCGTCACCGTTCCGACCCTGCGCGCCGTCCGTGCCGCCGTCCTCGGCGCCAGCCTGGTCGCCGCCCTCCTGCCGGGGGCCGCGTCCGCCTCGATGATCCCAACGCGGCTGACTGACGGCGGAGCCGCCCCCGCGCCGAGCGGGTCGACCGTCCGGCTCGTCAAGGTCGCCGACGTGCCCGAGCCAGTGCTCGCCATCGGTGCGCGCGACGGCACGGGCCGGCTGTTCATCGTCTCCCAGGGCGGCAGGATCCGGATCGTCAAGAACGGCGCACTGCTCGCGACGCCCTTCCTGAACATCTCGGGCAGCGTGTCCACGGGCGGCGAACGCGGCCTGCTGGGCCTTGCGTTCCATCCCTCGTTCAAGACGAACCGCAAGTTCTACGTCAACTTCACGAACTCGAGCGGCAACACGGTGGTCCGGGAGTACAAGGCCTCCGCATCGAACCCGAACGTCGCCCTGGCGGGCTCCGCGCGCACGATCATCCGGATCAGCCAGCCGTTCGCCAACCACAACGGCGGCATGATCGCCTTCGGGCGCGACGGCTTTCTCTACATCGGCATGGGCGACGGCGGCGACGGCGGCGACCCGGGCAACCGGGCCCAGAACCTCGACAGCCTGCTGGGCAAGATGCTGCGGATCAACGTCAACGGGAAGATCTCCACTCGCAACTACCTCATCCCCTCCTCCAACCCCTACGTCGGCCGGGCGGGCCGCAACGAGATCTGGCAGCGCGGGCTGCGCAACCCGTGGCGGTTCTCGTTCGACCGCTCCAACGGCAACCTGTGGATCGGCGACGTGGGGCAGAACCGTTACGAGGAGGTTGACCGCGCCGTCCGGACGAACGCCGGTCCGGGCAGGGGGGTGAACTGGGGCTGGCGCGTCATGGAGGGCAACCACTGCTTCCGGCCCTCGGCGGGCTGCACCACGACCGGCAAGCAGCGACCGCTCGTGGAGTACAGCCACGCGACGGGCGGCTGCGCCGTCACCGGCGGCTACGTCTATCGCGGGTCGGCGATCCCGGCCCTGCGGGGCTGGTACGTCTACGGCGACTACTGCTCGGGCAAGGTCTGGGCGGTCTCATCCGGGGCCAGCCGCCCGGCGACGCCCGTGGCCTTGCTCAACACGACGCACCTGATCAGCGGGTTCGGCGAGGACAACGCCGGCGAGCTGTACCTGTGCGACCACAACGGGGCCGTGTACAAGATCGTCGCGAACTAGGCCCGGCCGGTGGCGCCGGTGATCCCGCGCAGCTCCGCGACCAGGCGGTCCACCTCGCCCGCGGTGTTGTAGTGGGTGAGCCCGATCCGCAGCACGCCCTCGGGCTCGAGGCCCAGCGACTCCACGACGCCCGCGGCGTAGAAGTTGCCCCACCAGGTCGCGATCCCCCGCTCGCCCAGGGCGGTCGCGACTGCCTCCGGGGTATGACCCGCGAAGGTCACGGCGGCGGTCGGGGTGCGGTCGGCGAACCGGGCGCGGTCGGTGATGCCCCAGACGCGCGCGCCGGGGATCGCCTCGAGGCCGTCGAGCAGGCGGGCGAACAGCCCCATCTCGTAGGCCCGGATCGCGGCGAGGCCCGCGTGGGTCTCGAGCCGCCGGCCCGTCATGCCCGGGAAGCCGCCGGCGAACGGGGCGCCGAACCGCCGGCCGACATCGGCGAGGTACGCCACGGCAGCAAGGGTCCCCGCGAGGCCCTCGAAGTTGCCCGTCCCGGTCTCGTAGCGATCCGAGGCGGTGCGCAGCTTGTAGGTCGGCAGCGCGTCGAGCCGCTCGCGGCGCCCGTAGAGCACGCCCACGTGCGGCCCGAAGAACTTGTAGGCCGAGCAGGCGAGGAAGTCGGTGCCGATCGCCTGGACGTCGATCGGAAGGTGCGGGGCGGCGTGCACGGCATCGACGAAGGTGATGCTGCCCGCCTCGTGCGCGCGCCTGACCAGCTCGGCGACAGGGTTGATCGAGCCCACGGCATTCGACGCCCACCCGAACGCGACGAGCTGCGGGCGCTCGTGGAGGACGGCGTCGAAGGCCTCGATGTCGAGCGTGACGTCGTCGGGGCGGATCGGGATCGTCTTCACGACGAGGCCGCGGTCCGCCGCCGCGCCGCGCCACGGGCCGACGTTCGCCTCGTGATCCAGGCTCGTGACGACGATCGTGTCGCCCGGCTGCAGGCTTGCGGCAACGGAGCGAGCGAGGTGCATCGTGAGCGAGGTCATGTTGTTGCCGAACTTGATCTCGTCGGGATCGGCGGCGTTGAGCAGGTCCGCGAGAGCCGCGTGCGCGTCCTCGATGACGGCGTCGCTCCGCTGCGAGGTGAGGAACGTGCCACCGTGGTTCGCGTTCGAGGTGCGGTAGTAGGTCGCGACGGCCTCGATGACCGAGTCCGGGACCTGGGTGCCGCCGGGGCCGTCGAAGAGGGCGACCGGGCGACCGTCCTGCTCGATGGCCAGGGCCGGGAAGCGGGCGCGGAGCGCCTCGACGTCGAACTCGGGCATGGGTGGGTTCCTCGCGGCGGGGGTCGTGGGGCGATCGTAGCGCGCGGGGTGCGGGTGCCGGGGGTCCGGGGCGGGTGCGGGTCCGGTACGCGGGCTCGCGACCAGCGCTGACCGCGCGGCGACCCAACCACCGGCGACAGCCTCGGATCTGACCCGCCCGGCGGTCATCACACGTCGCGGATCTCCCGGGGCGGTGCGGATGACCCGTCTGCCGGGCAACTCGTCGACTGTGGTCCTGCGATGGGCCGCCTGGCGGTCACCGCGGGGCGAGAGCGGAGGGGACCTGGGAGACGGAAGGGCCACCCGGTGGCGGAACGACCCGCCGGGGCGCCGCCCGTTCCGAAGTAGATCCCCGTTGCTTCGGCCAGCCGACGAGAGACGGCGCCGATTGCCCGCTCTCGGCCAAGCGGACGTGGAGGCCAGCGCGAGTCGTACCCTTGGTGCATGGAGATCGAGGACACGCATGGTCTTGGCTACGAGCTGGTCGATGACGATCCGAACGTGTCGGTGCTCCTCGCCACGATGGACAC
>JANNHX010000632.1:0-8033 GCA_031404615.1 Chloroflexota bacterium | reverse complement strand
GGCCCGCTCGCCGTCGCCCGCCGGGCCGCGTCACCGGCCGTCCCCGCCGCCCCGGCCCACGCGACCGTGCCGACCCTGGGAAGCCGCCCGCTGCGCACGTCAGCCAGCGCCCAGCGGGACGCCGCCGGCGACATGGGCATGCGGCCCGGCCTCAAGGCGGACATCACCGCCTCCCCCGCGATGCCCGCCCCGGTGGCCGCCCGCTGGTCCACCGGGGGCGAGCTGCCGGCCACCGTCGATGCCCTGCCGCCCCCGTCGAACACCGGCGAGTCCGTCCCCCTCCAGCGCCTGGCCGCGGGCTCGGGCTCGGGCGCGGGGACCGCGACGACGGCACCCTCCGCGAACGTCCCCCGCGAGATCGTCTTCCCGCCACGCGACGGCCTGGCCGCCGGCACGGGCAGCGCCACAGGGTTGCCCGCCTTCGCCGGCGCGGCCTCCGTCCAGCGCAGCCCCGGCAGCACGGAACCCGCCCTGCCGGGCTTCGCCGCCGCGCCCGTCTCAAGCTCGAGCCGGCCCCCCGCGATGATGCTCCACCACGCACCCGCCCCGGCCGCCGCCGCCAGCCCGGCCGCGTCCACCCCGGCGCCGTCCATGCAGCGCATCGTGGCGGACCCGGCGCCGGCAGCGGCCTCCGTCGTGCAGACGTCCCGGACCGCGGCCTCCGGCGCCCTGCCCGGCATCGTGGCCACGCCCGTCGTCCAGCGGATCGACGGCGCCGCGCCCCCCGCCGGCGGCTCGCCCGGGGGCCACACCGACACCGAGCTCGACGAGCTTGCCCGCGCCCTCTTCGGGCGCATCAGAACCCACCTCCGCAGCGAGGTGATCCACGAGCGTGAGGCCAAGGGCCTCAGCTTCGACGCGTTCTAGCGAGGACACCGATGGGCGACCCCGCACTCAACATCAGCTACAAGGTCACGATGGACGGGTTCATCCCGCTCGGCCTGTGGACCAAGGTGGACGGGCTCGGCTTCGAGTACCAGGTCACCGAGTACCGCGAGGGCGGGGTGAACGGGTACATGCACAAGATCCTCGGGCCGGTGAAGTACACGAACCTGCGCCTGTCGCGGCCGGTCGACTCCACCTCGGAGATGCTGATGATGTGGCTGCAGAGCAACCTCATCGCCGTCATCCCCCAGACGATGTCGATCTCGGCGATGTCGTCCGCGGGCGACGAGATCACGACCTGGAACCTGTCCGGCGTCGTGCCGGTGAAGTGGACCGGGCCCTCGCTCGACATCATGAGCAACAACGTCGCCACCGAGACCCTGGAGCTCACCTACCAGGAGATCATCGGGCTCGGCGCGCTGGGCGGGATGCTGGCGGGCGCCCTGACCGTCTCGGCATCCGTGAGCTTCTGAGGCCGCGGCCATGGTGATGGATGCCGTCGGGTCCGCGGCCGAAGCGGTCGGGGGCGCCCTCGGGCTGCTCAAGCCGGACAAGGCGAAGATCGTCTGCACCGGCGACAACATGCCCTCGGGCGAGACCGAGATCGAGTGCATGTTCAACCCCACCGAGTACCGGCTGACGCAGACGCTGAACGTCACGCGCAACCAGACGCCGGCCAAGGACGGGGGCACGCCGGAGTTCTCCGGCACCAACGCGATGACGCTCACGACGCAGCTGTTCTTCGACGACTTCAGCTCGCTGGAGGGCGACGTCACCCCCAAGATCACGACGCTGCTGTCCTGGACGCACCCGACGTCGGCGTCGTACGACCGCGGCCGGCCGTGCCCGCCGCTCGTCGCGTTCAAGTGGGGCGGCAACTCCCAGCTCGACAGCTTCTCGGGCTACCTCAAGAGCGTGGTCGTCAACTACACCGTCTTCCGCAAGGACGGGACACCGGTCCAGGCCAAGGTCGACATCACGATCGAGGGCCAGCCGGAGGCCATCGGCGGCCAGAACCCGACCTCGCACTCCATCAACAGCCGGCGCGTCCAGACGATGATCGAGGGCGACTCGCTCCAGTCCATCGCCTACCGCGAGCTGGGCAAGGCGGCCTACTGGCGCGCCATCGCCGACCTCAACGGCATCGACGACCCGCTGCGCGTCCCCGCCGGCACCGTCCTGCTGATCCCGTCCGTCGCCGACGCGGCGAAGGCCTCGTAGGTCCAGCGCCGTGCCCGCCGTCGCCTCCACCCAGCGCACCGTCAAGCTCGACGGCACCGAGCTGACCGCCGAGATCGACGGCGCCCTCGAGAGCGTGCTGGTCGTGGACCGCCTCGCGATGCCGGACATGTTCACGCTCGCGTTCCGCGACCCGAACCGGGACATCCTGAGCACGGCCGGCATCGAGATCGGCAAGAAGGTCGAGATCTCCACGGGGTCCCTACACGACGATGCCCCGGCGGTCCTCATCGAGGGCGAGATCACCTCCATCGAGGCCGACTACGACCGGCTGGGCACCCGCGCGGTTGTCCGCGGCTATGACCGCTCCCATCGCCTGACGGCCGGGCGCAAGACCGCGACCTTCCAGGAGATGAGCTACAGCGAGATCGCGACGAAGATCGCTGGCGACAATGGCCTCACCGCGGACTGCGACGACGCCGGCGCCGCCCTCGAGAACACGCTCCAGGCCAACGTCTCGGACCTGGACTTCCTGTACGGCCTCGCGCGCCGGATCGGCTTCGACTGCCGGGTCGACGGCACGACGCTCCTGTTCAAGAAGCCGGCCGAGAGCTCGGCCTCGCCGGGCGAGGGCGACTTCGAGAGCGAGGACCCGCTGCAGCTGGTCTGGAATGCGAATCTCCTCGAGTTCCGCGCCCGGATGAGCGCCGTCGCCCAGGTCGCCGAGGTCAAGGTGCGCGGCTGGGACGTCAAGGAGAAGAAGGCCGTGATCGGCAAGGCGGACGTCACCGCCTCCAACGCGGAGATCTCGCTCACGCCCAGGGACCTCGCCGACAAGGTCGGCGGCGAGACGCTCCTGGTGGTGGACCACCCGGTGGGCAGCCAGGAGCTTGCCGACGGGCTCGCCCGCGCCCGGGCCCAGCAGGTGGGCAGCGCGGCCTTCGAGGCCACGGCGGTCGTCCTGGGCGACCCGGCGCTCAAGGCCGGCGCCGCGGTCAACGTGTCCGGCATCGACCCGGCGCTCGAGGGCAAGTGGGTCATCACGGGCTCCCGCCACGAGTTCGGGGAGACGGGCTACCGCACGTCGCTCGAGTTCACGGGCCGCCAGGACCGCTCCATCCACGGGCTCGTGGCGCAGGGCTCCGGCGGGACCCGGGAGCGCTACTTCGGCGTCGCCGTCGCCACCGTGACCGACATCGACGACCCCCAGCAGATGGCCCGGGTCAAGGTCATGCTGCCGTGGCTCAGCGAGGACGTGAGCACCACGTGGGCCCGGCTGATGGCGCCCGGGGCCGGTAACGACTATGGCGTCACCTGGGTGCCGCAGGTCGGCGACGAGGTGCTGGTCGCCTTCGAGCACGGCGACATCGACTACCCGATCGTGCTGGGCGGCCTGTGGAACGGCAAGGATGTGATCCCGTTCGACTACGGCTCGAGCATCGACTCCGGGAAGGTCACCTACTGCGGCTTCACCTCGAGGACCGGCCACAAGGTGAGCTTCTTCGAGTCCAGCAGCGAGTCGAAGATCCACCTCCTGACCGCCAACGGGAAGGTATCGGTGGAGCTCGACGACAAGAACGAGGTCATCAAGGTCGAGACGACGGGGAAGCTCGTCGTCGACGCCAAGCAGGACATCGAGATCAAGGCCGGCGGCTCGATGAAGCTCGAGGCGACGGGACAGATGACGATCAAGGGCGCCACCGTGGCGATCAACTAGCGGGAGCGGGGACAGCATGGCGCAGCCGCTCGTGATGGGCGACAAGATCCAGGGCAACTGCAGCATCCACCAGATTCCGAATCCGGCGTCCGGGGCGCCGCAGCCTGCCCCGCCGATGCCCTTCTCCGCGCCGCTCCTGACCGGCCTCGCGCCCACCGTGACCATCGGCGGCAAGGCCGTCGCGGTCATGGGCGCATCCGGCTACAACACGCCGCCCCACGTGGGCCTCCACCCGTCGGACCCATCCATGGTGCCGACCATGCAGGAGGGCAAGGTCCTCTCCGGGAGCCCGACCGTCACCGCGGGCGGCAAGGCGATCGCCACCACCGATTCACAGGTGTCCATGTGCGCGTCGGTGCCGGGACAGCCGCTCTCGACCGTCACCGACGTGACGGTGGGCTAGGAGGAGAGGTCGTGAGCGACGAGTTCATCGGGCGCGGCTGGGCCTTCCCCCTGCGCACCGACGCGACCGGCGGCATCGCGCTGGTCTCCCGCGAACAGGAGATCGAGGAGGCCATCCGGCTGATCCTGGGGACGGCGCCCGGCGAGCGGCCCATGCGCCCCGAGTTCGGCTGCCGCATCAACGAATACGTCTTCGCGTCGGCCGACGGCGGGACCGCGAACGCCATCGCCGCCGAGGTGAAGCACGCGCTCCGGCGCTGGGAGCCGCGGATCGACGTCCAGGACGTCGTCGTGACGTTCGACGCCCGCGAGGCCACCACCCTCTACATCGACATCGGTTACGCGATCCGGCGGACCAACGACCGCCGCAACCTCGTGTTCCCCTTCTACGTGATCCCGGGAGGAGACTGACCATGGCCCTGCCGGTCCCCAATCTCGACGACCGCCGGTTCCAGGACCTGGTGGACGAGGCCAAGCGCCTCGTGCAGCAGCGCTGCCCGGAGTGGACCGACCACAACGTCTCGGACCCGGGCGTGACGCTCATCGAGCTGTTCGCGTGGATGACCGACCAGGTCGTCTACCGGCTCAACCGCGTCCCGGACCGCAACTACGTCAAGTTCCTGGAGCTGATCGGCGTGTCGCTCTACCCGCCGACCGCCGCCCGGACGACGGTCACGTTCTGGCTCTCGGCCCCGCAGCCAGACCTCGTCACGATCGCCGCCTCCACGCAGGTCGCCACGGTCCGCACCGACACGTCGGAGGCCATCGTCTTCCAGACCACCGACGACCTGCCGATCGTGCCCTGCAGCCTTGTGCGACTCGGCTCGATGATCGACGGCAAGACGTACCGCGACCACTCCGAGGCCCTCGCCAAGGGCGCCGACATCTACGGCTTCCACGAGGTCCCCCAGGCCGACGACGCGCTGTACGTCGGCCTGTCCGAGGCGGTGCCGTCGAACGCCGTGCGCCTGCGCTTCAACGCCCACATCGAGGGCGTGGGCGTGGATCCCACGAACCCGCCGCTCACCTGGGAGGCCTGGACGGGCGACGACTGGGAGCCGTGCGAGCTGGACTCGGATTCGACCGGCGGCCTCAACCGTGACGGCGACGTCGTGCTCCACGTGCCGAGGGGGCACGTCGCCTCGCTCATCGCCAAGCAGCGGGCCGGCTGGCTGCGCGCGCGGGTCACGGAGCCCTACGACGGCCAGCCCGCGTACAGCGCCTCCCCGTCCGTCACGGGGCTGTCCGCGATCACCATCGGCGGCACCGTCGAGGCGGTCAACGCGGAGGTCGTGCGGGCGGAGGAGGTCGGTATCTCCAGCGGCATCCCCGGCGATCGGTACCAGCTCAAGCGCGGGCCGGTGGTGCCCGGCGACGGCGACATGGTCCTCGAGGTCTCGACCGACGCCGGCTGGGACGAGTGGGTCCAGGTGTCCGACTTCGCCGCCAGCGGCCCGGACGACAAGCACTTCTCGCTCGACATCGCCGCCGGCGAGATCCGCCTCGGGCCGGCCGTCCGCCTCGCCGACGGTGCGCTGCGCCGCTACGGCGCGGTCCCGCCCAAGGGCGCACACCTCCGGATCCGCGAGTACCGCGTGGGCGGTGGCCGGCGGGGCAACGTGGCGCCCAAGGTGATCAGCGTCCTCAAGGGCTCCATCCCGTTCGTGACCCGCGTCGAGAACCGGCGGCCGGCGCGTGGTGGGGTCGACGGCGAGGACATCGAGAACGCGAAGGTCCGTGGCCCGATCCGGCTGCGCGCCCGCGGGCGAGCCGTCACGACCGAGGACTACGAGCAGCTCGCCCACGAGGCGGCGCCCGAGATCGCCCGCGTCCGCGCCGTGGCCGCAGGCGACGGCGCCGACGCCGGGTCCGTGCGCGTGCTCATCGTTCCGGCGGCCGTCTCCGAACAGGGCCGGCTCCGGTTCGACCAGCTGGTGCCCAACGAGGACACGCTCCAGAAGGTGACCGACCGGCTGGAGGAGGCCCGAGTCATCGGGACGCGGGCGAACGTGGAGCCGCCGGTCTACCGCGGGATCACGGTCGTCGACAAGCTGCGTGCGCGGCCCTAGGTCAACCCGGCCCGCCTCCAGGAGGAGGCCCTCCAGGCGCTCAACGAGTACTTCCACCCGATCACCGGTGGCCCGGACGGGACCGGCTGGCCGTTCGGGCGCCCGATCAACGTCGGCGAGGTCTTCTCCGTCCTCCAGGGCCTCAAGGGCACCGAGACTGTCGAGGACGCGCGGCTCTTCGGCGCCGACCCGGTCACCGGGCAGCGCGGCCAGCAGACCCAGCGGCTCGAGCTCGAGGCGCACGCCCTGGTGTTCAGCTACGAGCACCAGGTCCTGGTCGAGGGCGCGTGATGCGAGGCGGGCTCACCGGGCTCGCGTCGGCCCATCCCCTGGGACCGACGCTCCCGGCCATCTACCAGGACGACGACTTCGCGCAGCGGATGCTCGAGGCGCTCGATGTCGTCGTGGCGCCCATCTACTCGACCATCGACAACTTCGACGCCTACCTCGACCCGTGGCTCGCGCCCGACGACTTCCTCGCCTGGCTCGCGGGCTGGGTGGGGATCTCGCTCGACGAGAGCTGGGACCAGGGGCGGCGGCGCGAGATCGTCGCGCGGGCCGTCGACCTCTATCGGATGCGGGGCACCGCGGCCGGGCTCGCCGGCCAGGTGGAGATCCAGACCGGGGGCCAGGTGGAGATCGTTGAGAACGGGGCGACCGGCTGGTCCGTCGATCCCGGCGGCGAGCTCCCGGGGTCGCCCGAGCCGCTCGTCGTGGTGCGGGTGTCCGTGCCGGACCCCAAGTCGGTGGACGCGGTGAAGCTGGACGCGCTGGTCGCCGCGGCAAAGCCCGCCCACGTGATGCACCGCATCGAGCTCGTCAAGGGATCGATCGCCAAGGGATGACGCCGCCTCGCTGGATGGCCGAGCCCCCGCCCGACTATCCTTCCGGGATCGGCGGAGGGGTCTGGGGAGTGCACGGGTGATCGTCTGCGGCAACTGCGGCCACCAGAACGAGGCGTCGGACGCGTTCTGCGGGGGCTGCGGCCAGTTCCTGGAGTGGTCCGCGAAGCCGGACGGGGCCGCCCCCGGCGTGCCGCCCACGACGCCCGCGGCGGGGCGCGTGGTGGTGATCGAGGAGTCCGAGCCCGAGCCTGAGCCCGAGCCTGAGCCCGTTGCGCCGCCGCCGGAGCCCGAGCCTGAGCCCGTTGCGCCGCCGCCGGAGCCCGAGCCCGAGCCCGTTGCGCCGCCGCCGGAGCCCGAGCCTAGGCCCGACTGGATCAAGACCGATGACGAGCCGGTGTTCGCGGAGCCCGAGCCCGACAACGAGCCTGAGTACGTCGCCGAGGATGGGCTCGTCGAGCCCCAGGGCCTGGCCGTCGGTGCGCCGGCCGTTGCCGGGTCCATCGCGCCGGAGCCGGAGCCGGAGCCTGAGTCGGAGCCGGCGCCCGAGCCCGAGGCCGAGGCCGCGTCGGAGTCGGACGGGCCGATCCTCATGGAGCCCGAGCCGGACATCGAGCCCGAGTTCGTTCCCGAGCGTGAGCCAGTCGAGCTCGCCGACCTGGCCGTCGCCGCACCCGTGATCGCAGCGTCCCTGTCGCCGGCGCCCGAGCCCGAAGCTGACCCGGAGCCCGAACCCGAAGCTGACCCGGAGCCCGAACCCGAAGCTGACCCGGAGCCCGACGAGGTCCTCGAGGAGACGGACTTCGGCGCGGGGCCCGCGCTGCCGCCTGAGCCCGAGCTGCCTCGTGCGCGCCGCGGCGGCCCCACGAAGAAGCTCTCCACGACGTTCGCGGCCGCTGCCTGGACGCCGCCGCCGCCCGCCACCCCGCCCGTCGAGCC
>JANNHX010000631.1:0-4312 GCA_031404615.1 Chloroflexota bacterium | reverse complement strand
GTCCGTTCGACTTGCATGTCTCATGCACGCCGCCAGCGTTTATCCTGAGCCAGGATCAAACTCTCCAAAAAGTTGCACGACCTTGCGGTCGCGACTTCTGTCCGAGGGTTTGACCACTCGCACATCCTTTATCACGGATTCCTGTCACTCTTCAGTTGTTAAGGTGCAGCGGCCGAGGCGCGACGGCCCGCGGCGCAGACGACGAATGATGAGGCTTGGCGGTCGAGGTGTCAAACCTCGCGACCTGATGGGACCCTGCTTCGGGAGCCCGCGCGACTCCTCCGGGAGCGGCGCGAGGGCGAATGGTATGGAGGTCCTCGCGGCCTGTCAAACGACCGGGTTCGGGGCACCCCATGGAGCGTCGGGTGACTCGGGGACCCCGAAGCCGTTCGGTGGCGACCGCTCAGATCGGGCCTGCCTCCACGAGGAGGATGAAGGCGGCGCCACTCAACCAGCAGAGCAGGGCGAGCTCGACCGACCCTGTCGCGCCGAGCGGCCCGACGAGCACCACGTAGATCACCAGGCCCAGGAGCGCGGCGGCCGCGGCCTTGGCCAGGCGCAGGACGATCTCGAAGGCGAGGTTGCTCATCCGGGCTCGCAGCCGGCCGGGGCCATGACTCGAAGCCCGACCTGCGACTTGAACCGCTGGGCAGATCGCGCCTCGACAGGTGTTCTCGACAGGAGGACAAACCGCGCCGACCGACCGTCTCGTGACCGGCTGGCTGCCGATGATTCCCTTCGCGTGTGCCCACCTCGACCGGATCGAACCTGTTGCGGCAGTCGGACGGGCAGTCCGCGGGCTGACAGCGGTGGCCCGCCGGGCCTGCGGGTCGTGCCGGCGGTCGATTCGCTCCGTTTGTCCTTCCAGAGAGAACGACCGTCATGGATCGCCGGGCGCGCCGACATCTAGACGGCTCGCCGGCCCTGGAGGGCACGGATCAGCGTCACCTCGTCGGCGTATTCGAGGTCGCCACCGACCGGCAGGCCGCGGGCGATCCGGCTGACCATGCCGACGACCGACTCGAGTCGCTCGGCGAGGTACATCGCGGTGGCCTCGCCCTCGAGCGTTGGATTGGTGGCCATGATGACCTCGACGAACGGCGTGCCATCGCGTGCGGCGGCCGTGGCGCGCTCCAGCAGCTCCCGGATCCTGAGGCGATCGGGCCCGATCCCGTCGATCGGCGAGATCGCGCCGTGGAGCACGTGGTAGCTCCCCTTGAACTCGCCGGTTCGCTCGATGGCGAGGACATCGAGCGGCTCCTCCACGACGCACAGGCGCGATCCGTCGCGGCCCGGATCACGACAGATCGGGCACAGCGGTCGGTCCGAGATGTTGAAACAGCGATCGCAGAAGACGACCTGGTCGCGCACGGCGACGAGCGCGCCGGCCAGCGTCCGCGCCTCCGCATCGGGTGCCCGAAGCAGATGGTAGGTGAGCCGCTGCGCCGTCTTGGGTCCGACGCCGGGCAGGCGGGCGAACGCCTCGATCAGGCGCGCGACGGGCTCGATGACGGGCGTGACCACGTGGTGGCGCGGCCTACATGCCCGGCAGGCGCAGACCGCCGGTCACGGCCGCCATCCTTTGCTCCGCGAGGTCGCGCGAAGCGCGCAGCGCGTGGTTGACCGCCGCCACGACGAGGTCCTGGAGCATCTCGACGTCGTCCGGGTCCACCGCCGATGGATCGATGGTGACGCTCACAAGCTCCTGCTTGCCGGTCACGGTCGCGCTGACGACGCCGCCCCCGGCAGAGCCGTCCACCTTTGTCGACTCGAGCTCGGTCTGGATCCGCAGCATCTCCTGCTGCATCTGTTGCGCCATCCGTTGCAGGTTGGCCATCCCCATTCGGGCGTCTCCTCTGGTCCCTGTCGTCGCGAGTCAGTCTGCGGTAACGGACTGCACGGTGTAGCCCGTTACGGGTGAGGCTCCGGGTCAGCTGACCTCGCCGACGTCGACGATGTCGTCGGCGAAGATCCGGCGAGCCTCGGCGAGGACATACGCCGCGTCACCCAGGCTCGTGGCGGCGACCTCGATGTTGGCCACGACGCAGCGAACGGTGACCGGACGGCCGAGGATCGAGCTGATGCCGGCCTCGATGGCGGGGCGACGACGCTCCGCGGCGTCCCTGAGGAACGCCTGCTCCTCGGAAAAGCCCAGCGTGACGATCCCACCCTCGACAGCGACCGGCCGGCAGGCGATCACGAGAGGCTTGGTCGGCGGGTGTGCGCTGAGCTGGGCGACGATGGCCGGCCAGGCGGCCAGCAGCTGGTCGAGTGCCGCACTGGGCGACGCCGAGGAAAGGCTGGACGAGGAGGCCGCGGCCCGTCTGGACGGAGCGACTGGCACGCCCACCGGCGTTGCGGGTGTCGGCGGGGCGGCCAGGCTCGGTTCGGGTGCGGGCGGGATGGTCGCGGTGCCCGGGGTCCCGGCCGGTGTGGATGAACGGATTGGCTCAGAGACGGCCGCGGCTCGCCTGGGCGAAGGATTCGGATCGGCGCTGGTGGCCGGGGAGGAGGCCACGACGATCGGCCGGGATGCCGCGACCGAGGAGGCTGCCACACCGGACTGGAAGAGCGCCAGCTCGAGCTGGAACCGGAGGCCTCCGATCCCAGCGCGATTCGGATCGATCGCTGCGATCCGCCGACCCGCCGCGGCGAGCGCCGCGGGATCGTGTCGCGCCGCAGAGACATCGGCCAGGCCGGCGACGAGCTCGAGCCGGATTACCTCGACCACCTGGTCCAGGAGCGCGCGGATGTCGCGGCCCCGTTCGTCGAGCCCATCGAGGAGTTCGACGCCCGATGCCGCGTCGCCACGAACCAGGAGATCGACGAACTCGTCCACCACCTCCGCATCGGCCAGGCCGAGGAGGTCTCGGACGTGCCGCTCATCGATTCGCTCGGGGGCGGCCGAGAGCAGCTGGTCGAGCATCGATTCCGCATCGCGCATCCCGCCCGCGGCGAGCTTGGCGATGAGGTGGATGGCGGCAGGCTCCGCCTCGCGCCCGTCGGCGGCGAGGATGCGGCGGAGCTTGCCCTCGATCTCGGGGACGGTCAGGCGCCGGACGTCGAAGCGCTGGAGACGCGACAGGATCGCCGGCGGAAAACCCGACGGTTCGGTCGAGGCGAACATGAAGATGACGAAGTCGGGCGGCTCCTCCAGCGACTTGAGCAGGGCATTCCAGGCATCCTTCGTGATCTGGTGAGCCTCGTCGAGGATGTAGACCTTGCGCTTGAGCTGGCCCGGCGGATACGGCAGCCGCTCACGCAGACCTCGCACGTCGTCGATGCCGCGGTTGCTGGCCGCGTCGATCTCGATCAGGTCGAGCGTCGACCCTTCCCGGATGGAGACGCACGACGGGCAGGCGTCGCAGGCGTCGCCATCGCGCAGGTCGGTGCAGTTGACCGCCTTGGCCAGGATGCGGGCGAGCGACGTCTTGCCTGTCCCGCGTGGGCCGGCGAACAGGATGGCGTGGCTGACACGGTCGGATCTGACCGCGTTCCGGAGCGTTTCCACGACCGCTTCCTGGCCGACGATCTCCGAGAATGTCTGGGCGCGCCAGCGTCGGTAGATGGCCTGATGCGGAACGGTCGAAATCACGACCTCCTCCGATCGAGGGCGAGCGGGCTGGAAGTGCCGTGCACCCTCCGTCGACCCCTGGACTCCCGTGCCCACCATGACGAGCGGCTCGGACCAGGCCGTTCCGCGGCACTCGACGATGATCGCTTAGTGCTGCTTCCTTCCGGACCTGACACGATTCGCGGTTCGCCGCTGCGCGGGACCCGGTCCTCAACGTCGCATCGTCGGGCGGCGTTCGAGAGCGGAGACCTCGGGAGGGGATTCAGCCCTGCTGGAGCGGATTGCAGGTACAGGGCACCGCTAGTTCCCCGCCTAGCACGGCGACTGAAGGATACCCCGGTTTGGGTCCCGGGGCAGCTTGGTCTGGGTTGGCACGTAGCGCGCAGTGCAGGCGGTCGAGGGCAAGGCGGGGCCGACGGCACGAACCGGAGCGCCGGCATGGGCCGATCCACGCCCGGCGCGGTGTGGCGGAGAGGGCGGGATTCGAACCCGCGACGGGTTGCCCCGAACCGCATTTCCAGTGCGGCGCCATAGTCCACTAGGCGACCTCTCCCCCGAGACAGTGGAACCGGCCGGGCGTGACCCGACCGGCTCGGTGATGATCGAGTGGTGGCGGAGAGGGCGGGATTCGAACCCGCGGTGCTTTCGCACACCGCTTTTCGAGAGCGGCACCATCAACCACTCGGACACCTCTCCGCGGGAGAGGATACCAAAGCACGCCCGTGGGGCCGCCTCGTC
>JANNHX010000630.1:0-2570 GCA_031404615.1 Chloroflexota bacterium | reverse complement strand
GGCAGCAGGTCCGCGATCACGTGCCGGCCCCCCCGCCTCGAGTTCGCCACGAAGAGCAGCTCGTGGCGCGGACCCGGACATCCCGGCTTGAAGCGCGCCGGATCGGTGGCCTGGAGCAGCACGCCCACGGGTCGGCCCGTGACGCGGGACATGTAGGCGGCGAATGGCCGGGATGCCGCGAACACGAGGTCGAACCGGCGGTAGTCGCCCGCGATGCGAGGGTCGGGATGGCTGATCTGCCACAGCACGTTGACCTGGCCCATCCGGGTCGGGTGACTGGCGCGCCCCATCAGCGCGATCGTCGCGTCCTCGCGTCCGGCGAGCGGTCCCTCCCACTCGGGGCGGAGCCGAACTCGGACGGCCAGGCCCCGCCGGCGGAGCGCGCGCTGCAGGTCGCGCGCATATGGCAGGTCGCCGCCGAGGCGCGCTCGGTCCCAGGCCTCATCCTCGAGCTCGATCGCGAGGTGCGGGGTTGCGAGCCAGGCGTCGAGCGCCGCCCGAATGGACCTGGTCGCGGGGCCGGTGACCGCCGTCGGCACCGCCCCGAGGCGAGCCGCGAGCTCCGTGGCATCCTCACCGTGCGCGACGAGCACGATGTCGGCGTCCGGGAGCCACTCCGAGGCGGCCCAGGCCGTCGCATCGCCCGCGATCCACGCGACGAGGACGGGCCCGCGCGCGATCGCGCCCGCTGCCGCCGTCGGGTCGGTCACGACCTCGATGTCGGCCTTGGTCGGGTCGTCGATGAGCGTCCAGCCCTCGGCCTCCAGCGCATCCACCGCGGCCCGGGCCGCGAGGTCCCCGGGGCTGGCGGCGAGGACGTGGACACGCAGGCCGTCCGCGAGCCACGTGCCCCCGTCGAGCGCGTCCCCAACGATCGTGCGGAACAGGCGGGGGCCCCATGTCCCCGCGAATCGGGCGCGATTCCCCCGGACTCGCGGCACGCGCACGTCGCGCACCTCGGCACCCCGGGTGGCCGACTCGTGGTGCCAGAGCGCCGCGCGGCCCTCGTAGACGAGCCTGCCGCCGCGGGCCCGCAGCTTGAGGCAGAGGTCGACGTCCTCGAGGCCGTAGTCGTAGCCGGTGGTGAATCCGCCCACGGTGTCGAATGCCGAACGTCGCAGCAGCAGGCAGGCGGCGGTCAGCGCCGGCGCATCGTGCGTGCCGGCCGCTGCCGGAGTGGTCGGGTCAGCGCCGGCGCCGATGGGAACGGGCAGATAGCCGCCCTCGATGAGGCGGAACGCGATCCCGCCATGCTGGAGGCTGAGCGGCGGGAAGGTCCAGCGCCCGCCACCGATCGGCCTGCCGGGGTAGAGGAGTCGGGCCCCGACGGCGACCGCGCCGGTTTCCACGAGCGTCTCGACCATCCGCCCGAGCCACCCCGGCTCCATGGGCTCGATGTCGTTGTTGAGCAGCAGGATGAGCTCGCCCGATGACGCCGCCACGCCCGCGTTGTTCGCGTCCGAGAACGAGAGGTTCGTGGCGTTGCGGACCAGGCGCATCGGGTAGGGGAGGCCCGACGCCTCCACGATCGCGATGGAGTCGTCAGACGAGGCGTTATCCACCAGCACGAGCTCGGCGTCCCGGTATGCCGTGCGCGCGAGCGCGGGCAGGCACCGCCGGAGGAGGGCGGCGCCATCGCGGTTGAGCATGACGATGGAGACATGGGGGCCGCGGTCGGCGGGCGTTGGGCCCGCCTGGGCGATGAGCGTCTTGACGAGCCGACCCTCGGCGCCACGGGTCGGCCCACCCGTCCGCCGAGCACCGCGCACGAGCGCCTGAACGCGCCGGAGCCGAGCCCTCACGCGCCGCATCGCCCGCGCGAGGCGGACGACCGGCATCGAATTGACGCTGTCGAGCGAGCGCTGGATGCGCTCGATGTTGCCCGCCTGCATCTCCGTCCTTCGGCGGAGGTGGTCGATCGACGCGGCAGCGTCGGTCGCGGCGAGGCGTCCGATGGACCGCAGCAGCTCGACCTTGCGTCGTGCGCGCGAGACCTCATCCTCGAGCTCGCGGATTCGCTCGAGCGTCGGCTCGGGCGTCAAGGGGTCGCGCCGTCCACCGGTCACGGGTCTCGCTCCATATCGCGCATGCTAGTCGGCCAAGGTGGTGCCTGGGCCTGCCTGTGGGTCATGCCCCGGTGTCGCGGGACGGAGCAGCTGCGCGTAGACGGCAAGCAGGTTGGCCACCTCGGCCTCCCAGTTGTAGCGCTCGCGAGCGAGCGCGAGGACGTGCGCGCGCAACGCCTCGCGCTCCTCGCCGGGTCGGTCCACCAGGCGCCTGATCGCGGCCGCGATCGAGGCAGGATCCACGGGGTCGCACAGCTCGCCGATCCCCGCCCCTGTCACCACCGAGGACATCCCCGGCAGATCGGATGCGACCACCGGGACGCCCGCCGCGATCGCCTCCCACAGCTTCTGCGGCGTCGTGTAGCGGTGGTTGATGGTCGTGGGCTGGATCGGCATCACCATCACATCGGCCGACGCGGTCCACTCCAGCAGCCGGTCGGGTGTCACGGCGGGGAGCATGAAGACTCGTCCGAGGAACTCGGGCAGTGCCGCCTGCGCCCGGTA
>JANNHX010000629.1:0-3907 GCA_031404615.1 Chloroflexota bacterium | reverse complement strand
CCGGCGGGGACCTCATCGCGGGGGCGACCACCGACGAGGCGGGCGCGTGGTCGGTCGAGATCGAGGCCGGGGTCGGCAGCGAGGTCCAGGTCTCGGCGACGGGCCAGACGTTCACCTCCGAGCCGGACGCCCAGGGCTGCGTGCACAGCGAGACCCCGGTCGGCCGGATCACCGCCATGATCGACGCCATCCCGCCCGCACCCGTGGAGGTCGCGCTGGACCAGCTCCGGACCTCCACCGTGTGTGGCGCGACGGCGACCCCGCGGGTGACCCCGCCGGCGACCGACGCCTTCGTGGCTCCGCGGCGCGACTCGTCGTCCGGCGGCGGGCTGCTGCTCGTGCTCGGCGTCCTGGCGCTGGCCGCGACCGGGTCGCTCGCCCTGGCGCGCCGCCGGGGCTGAACGCGGGGACTGATCGCCGGCTGATCTCCGGGGCCTATCTCCGGCGCGGGCCCTCGCCGTGCGTCTCGTGTAAGCCCGGGTTCGCCGCTCCGCGCCGCGCCGCGTGCCGATACGGTGCGCCGTCCCGGCGCCAATACTCAGCAGGCGTATCAAATTGGCCCCGTCGCTGGCGGTTCGGGCCCCGAGATGACCGACTCCGGGCTTCAGCCCGCAGCGACGGCCTCGATCTGAAGCACGCCGTGAACTTCCGGGCTCAGCCCCCGGCGAGCAGTGACAGCACCTCGTCCCGCGACGGCTGGTCCCGCGCCCCGCCCGCCCGGCCGGCCGACCTTGAGCGCGCCGACCGCGTTACCCCAGCGCAGCGCGTCGATCAGCGGGAGGCCCGCCACCCGAGCCGCGATGAACCCGCCGTTGAACGCGTCGCCCGCGCCGACCGGGTTGCGGAGCCCAGCCGGATAGCCGGGCGCCACGACGACCTCGCCGGCCGCGTCGCACGCCAGCGCCCCCGCCGCGCCCAGTCTCGCCACGATCGTGCGTGCGCCCCCGGCCAGCGCCCGGGCCGCAGCCTCGACCCCGTCGGCCTCGAAGCCCGACGCCCGCGCGAGCGGCACCAGCTCCTCGGCGCCGCTGCCGAGCACGACAGCGGCGAGCGAGACCGCCTCGGACACCACGGCCAGGGCCCCGGGCGGCAGGCCCCACAGCTCCACCCGCAGGTTGAGGTCCAGCGAGACCGGCACGCCCGCCGCGCGCGCCGAGCGCATCCCCGCCAGCACGGCCGAGGCGATCGGCGCCTGGCGCAGGCACATCCCGGTCGTGTGCAGCCAGGAGGCGCCGGCGATCAGCCCGTCGTCAAGGTCCGCCGGTGAGAGCCGGGTCAGCGCCCCGCCGTCCGTCGGCCAGACGACGAGGTAGCGCTCCCCGTCGGGCTCGACCATCGCGATGACCTGGCACGTTGCCGCCTCGCGCGTGACGACGAGCCCGCGCGTCCCGACCCCGGCCGCCCGCAGCTCGTCGGCGAGCCACCGCCCGAACCCGTCGTCGCCGACGGACCCGCAGAACTCGACCGGCACCCCGAGCCGTGCCAGCGCCGAGGCGGTGTTCCCGGCCGTGCCGCCGCCCGTGAGCCGCGGCTCCCGCACGACGCGCTCGCCAACAGGCGCGCCGCGGTCCGGCAGCTCGAGGGTGAGATCGACGTTGAGGTCGCCCAGGACGACGACCGGCCGCGTGACCGGCTGGAGCGGCACCGCGCCGGACCCGGGCCCCGTCACGGAACCAGGCGTCACGTTCTCAGGCGCCGCGCGCGGCCGCGACGAACGCCGCGACCCTGTCCATGTCCTTGCGGAAGCCACCGCCGTCGAGGGGCCGGTTCGTGTGCGTGAGGCTGTCCACGCCCCACGGCCCGACCGCCGTGATCGCGTCGCGCACGTTCTCGGGCGAGAGCCCGCCCGCGAGGATGACCGGGATCCGGACCGAGTGCACGATCGCCCGGCTCACGGTCCAGTCGTGCGTCTTTCCGCTCGCCCCGATGCCCGGGATCTCCGGCGCCTGCGTGTCGAGGATCAGGAAGTCGACGACCTCCGCGTACGCGCGCGCCACCGCGACGCTCTCGGGGCCCGTCACGGACACGGCCTGCATGATCGGGATCCCGGGGAGCCGCGCCCGGAGCGCGGCCACCTGTCCCGGCGAGGAGTCCTCGGCCAGCGGACAGAGGTGCAGGATCGCCGGCCGGACGACCTCGACCATCGCGATGATCCGGGTCGGGTCCATGTCGACGGTGAGCGCAACGCACCGGGCCCCGTCGCCCACGGCGTCGACGATGTCGCGCATCGCCTCCAGGGACGGGAGCTCGCCCGGCAGCCCCTGCGGCGGCGTGAGCCCGATGTGCTGCGCGCCGGCGGCGGCGCAGGCGAGCGCCTCCTCGGGGGACTGCATGGTGTAGAGCTGGACGATCACCGGGGAACCTTACCCGGCCCCATCGAGCCAGTCCTCCCCGCGCGTCACGCGCCGGACCCGGAGGTCGTCGGTGAGCTCCACGAGGTGCGCAAGCCGCCCGGGCTCGATGGCGCCGCGATCATTCTCGCGCAGCAGCGCCGCCGGGTTCGCGGAGGCCGCCGCGACCGCCGCATGGAGCGGCAGCCCCTCGCGGACCATGTTGCGGACCGCCGTGTCGAGCGCGATGACGGACCCGGCGAGGGTCTCGGAGCCGAGGAGCGTCGCGCGCCCTCCGCGGACCTCCACGTCGAGGCCGCCGACGGACCCGCGCCCGTCCCCCGTCCCGGCCATGGGCAGCGCGTCGGACACGAGGATGAGCCGGTTCGCGGGCTTGGTCCGCGTGATGATCGGCCACAGCGCCGGGTGGACGTGGTTGCCGTCCGCGATGAGCTCGACATACGCGTCGTCGTCGGTCAGCGCGGCGACGGCGAGGCCGGGAAGCCGGTGGTCCGGGCCGGACATCGCGTTGAACAGGTGGGTCGTGGTCCGGCCGCCGGCGGCATACCCCGCCCTGGCCTGCTCCAGGGTCGCGTTCGAGTGGCCGATGGACGGCGCGATCCCCAGCGCGGCGAGCTGCGCGATCAGCTCCAGCGACCCGTTGAGCTCCGGCGCGATCGTCATGATCCGCAGCCCGGCAAGCACGGCGTCGATGACCGCCGGCGAGAGGTCCGCGGGCGTCCGCAGGAGCGCCGGGTCGTGGGCCCCCTTGCGGGCCGGGGCGATGAACGGCCCCTCAAGGTTGAACCCCAGGGGCTCAGCGCCGTCATCGGGCGCGCCCGGCATCCAGTACCGGATCCGGTTCGCGAACCGCGGCAGCTCGTCCTCGGCGAGCGTCGGCGCCGTGGGTAGGAACGAGGTCACGCCCTGGCGCAGCAGCGCCCGCGCCATCCCGGAGAGCGCGTCCCCGTCGCCGGTCGCGTCATGGCCGCCCCAGCCGTGGACGTGGACGTCGATGAAGCCGGGGGCGATCAGCGGCCCGGCCACCGCCTCGGCGTCCGACGGGTCCTCGATGACCGCGACAATCCAGCCGTCCTCGACCGCGATCCTGCCCGGGACGACGCCATCCGCGAGGACGAGCCGCCCGACGACCTCACGCACCATTCGCCTCCCGCAGCGCGGCCCGCATCGCGAGGATGTTCTCGGCGGGCACGTTGGGCTGGATGTTGTGCACGGCCGCGAAGACGAAGCCGCCGTCGCCGCGCAGGTCGCTCACGCGGCGCAGGACCTCCTCGCGCACCTGCTCCGGAGAGCCCGCGCCAAGGACCCGCTGGGTGTCCACGCCGCCGCCCCAGAAGACGAGGTCGCGCCCGAACTCACGCTTGAGCTCGCCCGTGTCCATGTTCGCCGCGGAGACCTGCACGGGGTTCAGGATATCCACCCCGATCTCGATGAGATCCGGGATGAGCTCGCGGACCGCGCCACAGCTGTGGAAGAAGACCTTCGCGTCCGTCCGTGCGTGGAGGTAGTCGAACAGCTCGCGGTGGAGCGGCTTGACCAGGTCGCGGTAGGTGCGC
>JANNHX010000628.1:0-9079 GCA_031404615.1 Chloroflexota bacterium | reverse complement strand
GGTTGATCACGGGCGCCCTGTTCCTCATCAGTGGCTCGATGCTGGCCCGAGGTGGGACGTACGAGATCGACGCGTACGGAGGGCTCCTCGACCGTGCCCGCGGCCTCACGGGGCTCATGGCGCTCATGGCGTTCGCCAGCCTCGGCCTGCCGGGCCTGGCCGGGTTCGTCGCCGAGGTGCAGATCTTCACGGGCACGCTCGCGATCTGGCCGGCGCTCGCCGGCGTGGCCCTCCTCGGCATCGTGCTCACCGCCGGGCTCTTCCTCCGGATGCTCGGGCGACTCTTCCTCGGCGCGCTGCCGGAACGCTGGCGGAATTTCCCCGACCTGGGGCGGCGCGAGATCGCCGGACTCGGGCTGCTCGCTGCCTTCGTCCTCCTCATCGGGGTGGTTCCTGCGTGGCTGCTCTCGGCCGTGGACTCCTTCGCGGGACCCTTCGTCGGGCGGCCGTGACTGACCTCGCTGTTCGGGCCACGCTACGGAGGCCATCGTGACCGGCGATGCCTCGATGATTGCGGTCGTCGGTGACGTCCTGCCCGAGATCGTGCTCGTGCTCGGCGGTGTTGTCGTTCTCCTCTATGCCCTGTTCGCTCCGCGCAACTGGCAGTGGGCGGCGGCGTGGCTCGCCTTCGCAACGACCGTCATCGCAGGCGCGCTCACGCTGTGGATGCTCGGTGGCGTGGAGGCGCTCACGTTCTTCGGGACCTACGCGCGGGACAACGTCGCCGCGATCGGGCGCCTGATCGTCCTCGTGGCGACCGCGATCACGATCGCGCTGTCGCTCCCCTGGTTCGCGAAGGACCCGAGGCACGGCGAGTACTACACGCTGCTGCTGTACTCAGCGCTCGGGGCGATCCTCCTGGCCGGAGCGACCGACCTCAAGGCATTCATCGTCGCGATGCTGATGTCCTCCGCGACCGGCTTCGTCCTCGCGGGCTACCACCGGCGGTCCTCGCCGTCGGCGGAGGCGGCGATCAAGTACTACCTCATCGGCGCGCTTGCGAACTCGGCGATGCTCATGGGCGTCGCCCTGCTGTTCGGCATCGCAGGCGGCACGACCTTCGCCGCGCTCGCGACCGGACTGCCGGCCGAGGCGGGGCCGGCCACGATCGCGGGCGTCGCGCTCGTGATCGTCGGGGTGACCTTCAAGCTCGGGGCGGTGCCGACACATCCCTGGGTGCCCGACGTCGCTCAGGGAGCCCCGGCGCCCGTTGCCGCGTTCATGACGGCGGTGCCAAAGGTCGGCGCCTTCATCTTCCTTGCCCGGTTCGTGATGGTCCTGCCGGCAGGCTCCCTCGGGTGGGAGGTGCTGGTCGCGGTCATCGCCACGGCGACCATGACCCTCGGCAACCTCGCGAGCCTTTGGCAGGACGACGTGCGGCGGCTCCTCGGCTGGTCCGCAGTGTCCCAGACGGGCTATGGGCTGATGGCGATCGTTGCGCTCGGGGGAAGTGACCTGGCGGTTCCGGCCCTGCTGTTCTTCCTCGCGGCCTACGTGCCCGGCAACCTCGCCGCGTTCGGAACGGTCGTCGCCCTGCGGGGGCGTACGGCACTCACCGATTACGCGGGCGTAGGGCGGGCCCACCCGTGGCTTGCCGGATCGATGGCGTTGAGCTTCCTCTCGTTCATCGGCGTTCCGCCGCTGTCCGGGTTCGTCGCGAAGCTCCTCCTGTTCCTGGTCGCAATCGAGGCGGGGTACGCGTGGCTGGCGGTCGTGGCGGCGATCAACACCGTGATCTCGATCTTCTACTACGTGCGCGTCCTGGCCCCGAGCTACTTCGCGCAGCCTGCCGGACCTATCCCCACGCTGAGCCGCGGGGCCTCGTTGGTCACCGTCGGGTCCGCCGGGATCCTGATCCTTACCGGCATCGTCGCCGAGCCCCTGGTTGCCGTCTTTGCCTCTGCTGGCCTGCTCAGGTAGGAGCCGAGGCCCGCGGCTTCTCAGGCCACGCTCATCTGGCGCTCAGGTATTGGTCCGACGCTCACTGGCGGGCTCATCAGGCGACCTTCGTCCAGGGGCCTACCATTGCGACGCATACGGTCCGACCCAGAGAGGCACACCGACGACATGACCGAAGCAACGCGGATCCTGGTTATCGACGATGACCCAAGGATCCGGACGGTGGTCCGCCGCGGACTCGCCTACGAGGGCTACCGCGTGGTCGAGGCAGGGACCGGCGAGGAGGGCCTGGAGAAGGCGCGCGAGCACCTCCCCGACCTCGTGATCCTCGACGTCATGATGCCCGGCATCGACGGGATTGAAGTCACGCGGCGCCTGCGTGCGGCCGGGGACGACGTCGCGATCCTCATGCTCACTGCCCGTGACGAGGTCAAGGATCGCGTGGAAGGCCTGGAGACCGGCGCCGACGACTACCTCGTGAAGCCGTTCAACTTCGAGGAGCTGCTGGCGCGTGTGCACGCGCTGCTCCGGAGGCGGACCGCGCCAGCCGGCGAGATGCTCCGGTTCGCGGACCTTGAGTTCGACGTCGACGCCCGCGAGGCCCGGCGCGGGGACCGGCGCATCGAGCTGACCACGACCGAGTACAACCTCCTGCTGCTGTTCATGCGGCATCCGCGCAAGGTGCTCACCCGGGACGTGATCATGGAGCACGTCTGGGCGTACGACTTCGAGGGCGAGTCGAATGTCCTCGAGGTGTACGTGCGGTATCTCCGCAGCAAGCTCGAGGCAGCGGGCGAGGCACGCCTCATCCACACGATCCGCGGCGCGGGATACGTTCTCAAGGACGGATGACCCGGCTGCCGCCGCTGTCGATCCGGACGCGGCTCGCCCTCCTGTACACGGGCCTGCTCGCGGCGGCGCTCGCTACGTTCGGGGTCGGCATGTACGTGGTCCTGAGCAGCGAACTCGAGGGTTCCGCGGACCAGTCCCTCGTCGCCAACGCCGAGCACGGCGCCGGCGCCCTCGCCCAGGACCTCGATTCCAAGGGCAACCTTGCGCCGACCGACCGGCTCGTGGGTCAGCTCGCCTCCACGGGCGGTCGAGTGATCGTCCTGGGCCGTGACGGCCGGGAGCTGGCCGACTCCGCTCCGTCCGCTGCGGCGCCCCTCCCCGTGCGCCCGGAGGACATCGCGGCGGCCGATGCCCATACGCACGCCATCCACGAGGTAGCTGTGGAGGGCGATGCCCTCCGGATGACCGTGCAGGCCATCGCACAGATCGATGGGTCGACGATCGGGTATGTCGTGTGGGCCGACAGTACGACTCCGCTGCGAACGCTGCTGGCAACCGTGCGAATCGCGCTCGTCCTCGGTGGGGTGGGGGTGACGTTGGTCGCCCTCGTCGTCGGCCTCTTCCTGGCCCGACGAGCGCTGGCGCCCGTTGCGGACGTCACGGACACCGCTCGGGCGATCGCCCTGTCAGGCGACTTCGGGGCTCGGGTTGAACGGCAACCGACCGAAGACGAGGTCGGGGAGCTTGCGCTCGCGTTCAACGAGATGCTGGCCGCGCTCGAGGCCAACCACACGGCGCTCCAGCGCTTCCTGGGCGACGCGTCGCACCAGCTCAGGACGCCCCTCACCACGATCCTCGCCAGCCTCGACCTCGCGAGGCGCGACGCGATCACTCCCGATGAGCGGACGGCGATCCTGGGTGATGCCCGGGAGGAGGCTGAGCGAATGGGGCGCCTCATCTCGGATCTCCTGTCCCTTGCCCGCGCCGAGTCGGGGGCCCGCCTGGAGTTCCAGCCCGTGGAGCTCGACGCGGTGGTCCTCGACTGCGTCCGCCGCCAGGGAAAGGCAGCGCCTCACGTTCACATGGCCGTGACCGCCGTCGAGCCCGTGCTCGTCGAGGGCGACACGGACCGCCTTCGGGAGCTGTTCGGGATCCTGCTCGACAATGCCGCTCGGTACACCCCTGCCGGGGGTAACGTCACCGCCCGCCTCGAGGTCCGGGACATGGCCGCCATCGTGACCATCGACGACACAGGCATCGGGCTTGATGCCGACGACGAGCCGCACCTGTTCGAGCGGCTGTACCGGGGCCGCCAGGCGCGGACGATCCGCCCGTCGGGCACGGGCCTCGGGCTGGCGATCGGGCGCTGGATCGCGCAGGCCCACGGCGGGAGCGTCGTGCTCTCCAATCGGCCATCGGGCGGGACGAGGGCCGAGGTGACCCTCCCGATCAAGGGTTCCTAAGGAGCGCAAGGACGAAGCCCCAGGGCCCGACGCCCGCCCGATCGGAGGGTTCGAGACCGCCGTCAGCCGCGGCAAGACCTGCCTCTCCTCGCGCCGGATCGGCGCCCGACGGTCGGGCAGCTCTCAGGTTGGCCTCAGGAACGCTTAAGCCAAACCGCCCACCGTCGCATCTGACGGCGCGTGGCTGAGGCAACGGGCTTCCGCAGCGCCGGCCACAGACCAGCGACCGTAAGGCTCACATGGACTTCCTGCAGATCGGCGCATCGTGGCTTCATCTGGTCGCCACGGTGGTGCTGCTCGGCTACGTCGGCGTCATGGCGTTGGTGGTGTTGCCGGTCCTCCGCCGCGACGTTGAGCTCTCCACGGTCTGCGAACTGACGGCAGCATTCGAACGACGCGCGCTACCCGGCGTCGTGATCGCACTCGTCGCGTTCCTGGCGACTGGTGTCTACCTGACGGTGTCCGACGCCAGGTATGGCGGTGCAGGCAATGTCGTGGGCTCGAGCTGGGCCACCATCATCACGCTGAAGCATGTGCTGGTTGCCGTGGTCCTTGGACTAGGCCTGTATGCCGATGGCCTCATCGCCAGGAAGCTGACGGTCGCCGATGCGTCCGATCGACGTGCCGCCTTGTCCCGGCTCGACGTCGTCGTCAAGGCGATGACGGTCGCGGGCGCCACGGTGCTCCTCCTCACCGCCGTCGCTGCAGAGGCCAGCTGACCCGGCGTCCACCGCCTGTCTCGCGGCTCCGAGCAATCGAGGCCGAGCCGATGCGGGAGCCGGATGGGACCGCCGACCTGGTCAAGAGCTTCTAACGACCGCCTAAGCCAGCGCTCAGGTTCGCGGCCGAGTATGGCGGTATGACGTCCTCGCGTTCCATGATCCCGCTGCTGGTCTCCCTCCTGACGATTCTGGCGGCGTGCGGTTCGGTGGCCACCAATCCGCCCGCAACCAGCACGACACGCTCGCCCGCGGCCCCGTCACCCTCGCTCGCCGGTGACCACGACGGCGCATCCGACGCTCCTGCCGTGGATGCGCCGATGGAGCAGCGCGATGAGGGCGGGGGCGTCACGGTCAAGGCCACGTGGGTTGGCTCGACCGCAGGCATCGCGTTCGAGGTCGTGCTCGACACGCACTCGGTCGACCTCGATGGCCTCGATCTGCGTGACGCGACCTTGCAGAACGAGAACGGCGTCACGATCGCCGATCCCGTGTGGGACGCCGACAAGGGCGGTCACCACCGCTCCGGCAGGCTGACGTTCCAGGGTGATCCTGGCACCATCCTCGCAGCCACCGCCTGGATCGAGCTACTGGTGCCTGACCTCGCCGGTGTACCCGTCCGGGCGCTGCGGTGGACGGTCCACGGATGAGCGCCTCCCATGCGGGCCTGCTGACCGGGCCGACTCCCGCGTGGCGGTCGGCGTTGGCCGGGACGCTTGCTGGCGCCGCCCTCCTGGCGATGTACCTCGGGGTCATCAGCGTCGCGCAGGGACCTGCACACGCCCTTGAGCAGCTGGCGGCGGATGCCTGGTTCGTCGCGGCGATCACGGTGGGGCTCGGGGTCCAGGTCGCGCTCTTCGCCGAGCTCCGGGCCGTGGCTCAGCGTCATCACGCTGGTGCCGCGGTGGCGGCTGCGTCGACCGGAACCAGCACTGCGGCAATGCTTGCGTGCTGTGCCCACCACGTCGCCGAGCTGGCGCCGCTCCTCGGACTGTCCGCCGCGGCGGTGTTCCTCAACGAGTTCAAGACGCCGCTGATGCTGCTCGGCCTCGCCATGAATGTCACTGCGATTGCCGTGATTCTCCGGGCTCTCCGTCGGGCGAGGTTGGCGTGTGCGATGACTGCCGGCAGCTCCTCATGAGCGCATGCATGTCTCAGGCCGTCCTCAGCCGCCGCTCAGGCTGGGAAGGGAGAGTCAGTGGATGAACCGAACGCACCACCTGCGGATCCCGGTCCGGGACCTGGGCTGCGGAGACACGAGGCGCAGAGGGCTCGAACGGTTGCTCACGGGCCTGGACGGGGTGCTTTCGACCTACATCAACCCGGCCACCGAGACAGCGTACCTCGAGGTCGACCCGGCTCACGTTGACGTGAACGCTGTGGCCCGGGCGATCGCCGACGGGGGCTATCTGCCGGGGCGTCCCGTCCTCGACTAGCAAGACCGGCCAGCAGGCCGCATGCGGATGCCGCCACGGGTTCAGACGCGTGGCACCGCGAAGGAGACATTGACCATGCATGAGCACCTCGCCAAGCCCCAGGCCATCGATCCGGTCTGTGGAATGCGCGTTGCCCACGACGCCGCGGTCGTCGTGGAGTACCGCGGAACGACTTACCGGTTCTGTGATCCGGCGTGTGCCGAAACGTTCCGCGACGAGCCCGAGCGATGGGTTGGCGCCGGCGACAAGCCCGGCTTCACGCACTCGCACAGCCACTGAGGCCCGCGCAAGGCAAGTCCGAACGGGCGACGCCCGACCCAGACGAGCACGACAGGGGAGCACCCGTGGGACAGCGATCGCGCACCGAGCGTCGCCAGGCGTCGGCCAATCGAGCCCGAGACGGGCGACGGACCGCACACGCCGCCGAGCAGCCGCGCCGCGCTCCATCGCCCAGGCCCGGGACGGAGTCCGCAGATGACACAGCGCCCTCCGAGGCTCCCGAATCCGAGGCTCCCGAACCGGCCGCCCTCGTGGTCTCACATTGGTTCGAGTCCGGACCCGAAGGTGGCCCGCCTTACACCGCGCACATCCGGCTGACCGGACGTCGGCGCGATGTTGTCGGGCGGCCGTCGACGATGGACATGTTCGCCCGGAACGAGACGGTCCTGGGCGTGGTCCCGGGCTCCGGCCGCGTCACCACGACGGCGTGGATCTACGGTGTCAATTCGGGCGAGTGGGACGTCACCGCCGACCTGATCGGCCCTGAACGCGCCCGGGCCGCAACGCCGGACCTACACCTGCCCCAGGCGTCCTGGTCCTGGCGGCGATGGTCGATCCAGTCGTCCGGGCGGACGGCGATCCAGACCCGATGGGCCCTTCTGGCGCCGTTGGCAGCGACGCCCGCCGTCCTTCCCGGCAGCTTCACCCTGCTCGCGGTCGTCGCCATCGTGAGCGCGTTCCTGTCCCAGCCGATCCTGCTCGCGTCGCTGGGTGTCAATGTCGGTGCGGCGCTGGTCGCGTCGACGTTGGCGTTGCTTGTCGGCCTCCTGGGTGCAAAGGCCTGGTACATGGCCCTCAAGGGCGCCTCGAGGCAGACCCTCAGGGAGGGCTGGTCCGTCGATGGCTTCCTGGTGGCGGCCCCCGTGACGGCGGTGCTGCTCGCGGCGGTCCAGGGCATCGCCATTGGGGCCTATCTCGATGGTGTCGCGCCGGGCATCTTTCTCGCCGTGGCGATCGGGCGCGTGGGTTGCTTCCTGACCGGGTGCTGCGCCGGACGCCCAACGGCGGGACGGGGGATCTGGTCGTCGGATCGGCGAGTGGGCGCACGACGGATCCCGGCACAGTTGATCGAGTCGGCCCTTGGGGCGGTCCTTGGCGCCGTGTCGGCCGTCCTGGTCCTTGCCGGGCTCCTCGGCGGGACGGGACTCGTCTTCGTGCTCGCCGTCGCGGTCTACATCGTGAGCCGGCAGGGCCTGCTGCGCCTACGCGCCGAGGCTCGCCCCTTCTCCTGGCGCCGGTCCGCTCGACCGGCGCCCGCACGGGCGCGATGACCTGCTAGACCGCCCACTCGGAGCTGGTCACCGTGGGCGCGCCCGATGCTGCAGCCCGTTCGTGGGCGGCGTCGCCGTCGCAGCAGGCGGCCGGTCCCTCCTCCAGGTAATGGTCTGGATCCATGGCGAAGCGCGTCAGGCAGCCATGGCACCGGAACCGGAGCGTGCGGCCACGGAATTGCGCGGCGATCCCTTCTCCCGGGGCGACCAGCTGGCCGCACGTGGCGCAGGATGCGCCAGGCAGGCCCGCCGCACTGCGGATGACGATCTCGGCCAAGGCCATGGCAGGTCCTCCAGGAGCGAGTGGGTCTCCAAGCCCACGCCCGAGTGGGCGCCGCTGAACGGTGCGATCCCAAGGTGAGACATGGGTGATCGCAGGCTGAGATCGGACGAAGAACGGTTCGCGTCGGCCCTCGCCGTCGCTCGCGCAGTCTCACCGGATGCGCAGTCTCACCGGATGCTCACGCGCGATTCAGGTACGGCCCGCAACATGCGGGTCGCCGCGGCCGAGCGGCGCGGATGCGCCGGTTCGGAAGTCCCGGCGGCGGAAAGGTGAGTCGGATGGACGGAAGCTCACGCGCTCGTGCCCGGGGTCTCGCGACACTGCGGATCGTGCTCGGCGTCGGGTTCCTGTGGGCAGGGCTGGAGAAGTGGCTCAACTTTGCGGGCGACGCCGCGCCCTGGTCGGCCGCCGGCTTCCTCAAGTTCGCGACGGCGGGCACTGTGCCAAACATGGTCGGCCACGCCGACACGATGGTTCACAACCCGACGCAGGGCGTCTGGCTCGGGCTCGCCGCGAACCCGGAGCTGCTCGGCCTGGTCAACTTCCTGGTCATCTTCGGCGAGATTGTGATCGGCGTGATGCTGGTGCTAGGAGTGGCGACGCGACTCGCGGGCGTCCTCGGCGCCACGATGATGCTTCTCTTCTGGGTCGCTGCCTGGGATTTCCAGTTCGGCATCGTCAACCAGCAGTTCCTGTATGGAGTCCTGTCCCTCGTCGTCGCCTTCACCGCAGCAGGCAAGACCGCGGGTCTCGACGCCCGGCTCGAGGACGTCGAGGTCGTGCGCCGGTCACCGGTTGCTCGAGCCGTCGTCGGATAGGCAATTCCATGAGGGCAGCGCGACCGGCGGTGATTCCGCCGGTCGCGCTCGTTCGTCCAGCTCCCGGAGGGCACCGCGCACAGTGAACCGCCAATCGATCCTCACCCGGGGGACGGGCG
>JANNHX010000627.1:0-4063 GCA_031404615.1 Chloroflexota bacterium | reverse complement strand
TCGCGCGGCGGCTCATGAATGCTCCGCGGCGGCTGCCCGAGGAGTCCGGCATGGCGCACGGGCTGGACCGGCTGGGCGGCGAGGTCGTGCGGCTGCGCTCGCGCGACGGGGTGCGACTCACGGGACGGTGGCTCGTCGCCGACCTCGAGCCGACTCCCGCGGACCTTGAGCCCACCGAGGGCGAGGAGCCCTGGGTCGGGGACCCGCGCGAGGCGATCCTGCTGCTCCACGGCTGGAGCGGCTCGGTGACGCCGGACCTGCTCGACGTCGGGCCGTTCCTGCGCCGCACGGCGGGCGTGCTGGGCCTCGACTTCCGGGGCCATGGCAGCTCGGACGACGCGCCGACGACCTTCGGGCTGCTCGAGGTCGAGGACGTTGCGGGCGCGCTGGCGTGGCTCGGCGAGCGGGGGATCCGCCGGGTGGCGATCGTTGGCTCGTCGATGGGCGGGATCACAGCGATCGCCTCGGTCGCCGTCCTGGGGGACGGGCGCCTCGCGGCCGCGGACCGGGATCTCGACGCGCCGGCCGCCACCGTCGAGGCGCCACGCCCGCGCATCTGCTCCGTCGTCGCGGACTCGGTGACACCGGAGCTGGCGGTCGTGGTCGGGAGCCGGCTGCGGTTGCCGTTCGGGCGACGGATCGCGAACCACGCGTTCGCGCGCATGGCCCGCCACGTGGGCGGCGACCCGCGGGACACCCAGCCGATCGACGTCGTGGGCCTCCTCGAGGACGTGCCGCTGCTGCTGATCCATGGCGGCGCGGACCGCACGCTGCCCCTGCGGGATGCGAACCGGCTCGCGGCGGCGGCCCCGGAGGGCTCGACCCACCTCGTCATCGAGGGCGCGGACCATGGCCGCGGGCACGCCGTCGACCCCGTCCGCTACGAGGCCGCGGTCACGTCGCACATCCGGGGGGCGTTCCGACACGCTCGACCATAGCGGGCATCTCTTGGACCGACCCTATACTGCGGGTTCAACGCCCGTGAGGGCTCCGGCCGGACGACGGGCGGGGCAGGGGGGTGTTCCGTGACGGGAGAGCGGATGGCAGGCAAGGTCCTCGTCGTCGACGACGACGCGAGCGTTCAGCGGCTTCTCCAGTTCACCCTCCAGCAGGAGGGCTACGAGGTCGTCGTCGCCTCGGACGGCGCAGACGGGTTCCGGCTCTGGCAGCAGGAGTCGCCCTCGCTGATCCTGCTCGACGTCACCGTGCGCCTGATCGACGGCTACGAGGTGGCCGCGCGGATCCGCGCCGAGGAGGCCGGCGCCCGCCACGTCCCGATCATCATGCTGACGGCCGACAAGGACGTGCAGGGCAAGGTTCGCGCGCTCCGTGCCGGTGCCGACGACTACCTCATCAAGCCGTTCCACCCGGCTGAGCTCGTCGCCCGGATGAAGAGCCTGACGGCGCGCTTCCAGCCCTCAGAGTCGCTGGTGGGCCGGCCGCCGATGGGCCGCATCCACGCCTACTACGGGGCGAAGGGCGGCGTGGGCACCACCACGATCGCCATCAACGCGGCGATCGCCCTCCACGGTCTCGGCCGCCGGGTCTGCCTCGTGGACGGCAACCTCCAGTTCGGCGACCACCGGGTCTTCCTCGACCTCGGCCTGGACCGCAAGAGCATCGTCGACCTCGTGAGCGCCCCCGCGATGGACGCAGACCTCATGAAGAGCCTCGTGGTCAAGCACGACTCTGGCATCGACCTGCTCCTGGCTCCGCCTTCGCCGGAGGCAGCGGACCACGTGACGGCCGGGCACCTGCACCAGATCCTCGAGATCCTGGGCGGGTTGTACGACTACGTGATCGTCGACATCGACAAGCGCCTCGAGGACCGGAACCTGATGGTCCTCGACGTGGCCGACACGATCTTCGCCGTCATGACGGCCGACCTCTCGTGCCTCAAGAACGTGCGCCTGCTGCTCGAGACCATCGGGCACCTCGGCTACGAGCAGGGCAAGCTCAAGCTCGTCCTGAACCGCTCGAACGCCTACACCGGCATCAGTGTCAAGAGCGCCGAGGGCGCGCTGCGCCGCCCGATCGAGTTCCAGGTCGTGAACGAGTACCGGGGCGCCATCTCGGCGCTCAACACCGGTGCCCCGTTCATGATCGGCAAGGGCGACACGGTGCTCGGGCGGTCCGTGGCCGACTTCGCGAAGGCCGTGGACAAGGGCTCGGGCCAGGGCGTCGGGCTCCTCGCGCCGACGGCCGGCCGCTAGGCCCTCGGTCCGCCGGTCGAGCGGAGATCGGTGGATCCGGGCTCCGTCCTCGGTCCGCCGCCCGGTTCGCGGGTGGGTTCACAATGGACCAGCGCTCGCATAAGCACGCGGTGAGTGGCGCGGCCTACCGTGCCGCGCATGCTCGCGACCCTGCTCTCCGCAACGCTCACCGGGATCACCGGCCGGCCCGTCCGGGTCGAGGTGGATGTCGCGCCCGGCCTGCCGGGCTTCACGATCGTCGGGCTGCCGGACGCCGCCCTCTCCGAGGCAAGGGAGCGGGTTCGCGGGGCGCTGCGCAACGCCGGCTATCACCATCCGCCGCGCCGCATCACGGTCAACCTCGCGCCGGCGGACCTGCGCAAGGCGGGGGCGAGCCTGGATCTCGCCATCGCCATCGGCATCCTGCTGGGCTCGGAGCAGCTACGGGCCGCGCCCGGACGCGTGGCCCTGGTCGGGGAGCTTGGGCTGGGCGGCGAGGTCCGGCCGGTGCCCGGAATCCTGCCGATGGCGCTGGCCCTCGCGGCGGCGGGCGTGCGCCGGATCGTGGTCCCCGCGGCCGCCGCGGAGGAAGCGGGCCTGGTGCCGGGTCTCGAGGTCGTGGGCGTCGGGACCGTCGCGGAGGCGGCCGAGGCGGTGCGCGCCCGGCGCGCCCGGCGACCCGCCCCGGTGCCGCTCCCACGGGCCGACGGGCTGGCGAGCGGGGAGGGCCTCGCCGACGGGGAGCGTGAACCCGGGCGGGAAGCATCGACGGCCCCCGCGGGCGAGGCGGCCGTGGACCTCGCGGACGTGCGCGGGCAGGCGGTCGCGCGGCGGGCGCTTGAGATCGCGCTCGCGGGCGGTCACGCGATGCTCCTGGTCGGGCCGCCCGGGGCCGGCAAGACGCTGCTCGCGCGGACGATCCCCGGGCTGCTGCCGGACCTGGACGATGCCGCGGCGCTCGCGGCGACAGTGGTGGCGTCGGTGGCGGGCGGCGGCCCCGTGCGCGGGCTCGTCCGGCGGCCGCCCGTGCGAGCGCCCCACCACACGGTGTCGTACGCGGGCATGGTCGGCGGGGGCCCGCGGATGTCGCCGGGAGAGGTGACCCTGGCGCATCACGGGATCCTGGTCGCGGATGAGCTGCCGGAGTTCGGGCGGGACGTGCTCGAGGCGCTCCGCCAGCCGCTCGAGGACGGCAGCGTCGCGGTGGTCCGGGTGGGCCGGGCGGCGGTCTTCCCTGCGCGGTTCACGCTCGTGGCTGCGATGAACCCGTGCCCGTGTGGCATGGACGGGTCGGCCGACCGGTCATGCTCGTGCCCGCCGGGCGTGCCGCAGCGGTATCGGCGGCGGATCTCGGGGCCGCTCCGGGACCGGATCGACCTCTGGGTCCACGTGGACCGCGTGCCGCCGGCGCTGCTTGTCGGCGGCCCGGTCCCCGAGGGGTCCGCCGTGGTCGCGGCCAGGATCGCGGCCGCCCGCGAGCGCCAGCGCGCCAGGTCCGGCGATCAGCTCAACGGGCGGCTCCGGGGGCGGGAGCTGCGCACGGCGTGCGGGCTCACGCCGGCGGCAACCGCGCGAGCCATCGTCCTCGCCGTGCGAGAGGGGCTCTCGGGGCGGGGAACGGAGCGCCTGTTGCGGGTCGCGCGGACCATCGCGGACCTCGAGGGGGCGGACGCGGTCTCGGAGCCCCACCTCGACGAGGCGGCGCGGTTCCGGGCGCCATCCGAGGCGCCCTCGCTCGCTGAGGCGGGCTGATGCTCGGGATCGGACGGAACGGACCGTGCTGGCGGGCCGAGGCGGAGGTCGGCGGGGGACCTGCCCCGGCCGTGGCCGGATCCGTGGCCGGGGCACCTGCCATCGGCGAGGCGCCGGCC
>JANNHX010000626.1:0-1853 GCA_031404615.1 Chloroflexota bacterium | reverse complement strand
GGGCCGATTCTGGCGCCGGTCGAGATGACGCGCCTCGCCGTCTCCGTCGTTCCGGAGCTCGACCGGGTAGTCGCAACTCTTCGCCGAGGTGTCGCCCCGTGCGCGGCGGTCCTGGCCTACCTGCCGACGCGACTCGTCGAGCGGCAGGCTGAGTCCCGAGAGGCGCTTCGAATCCTTCAGGCGCTGGAGGGTGACCGCGTCCTGCGGACCAGCGTCCCGCTGGCCACGGCCGTCGCCCGGAGCCTGGCCGAGGCGGCCTCACCGTTCAGCCCCAGGTTCCACCGATCCAAGGGCCCCGCCGCATACCTCGCCGTCGTCGAGGAAGTGGCGAAGCTGCTGGAGGAACGCCATGGATGACATCAGCAAGACCTCGATCGCAGTGAAGCTCGCTGAGCAGGCTTCCAAAGCCGTCGTAGCGCGCGAGCCAGCCGGCGGGCCGAGCGCGGACCCGGTCGAGGACGACAATGTTCTCCGCCACATCCTTCCCAGCCAGCACCTCCTGCTGATCCCTGTGGACCGGATCGCGCCAGCCCCCGAGGGCCAGGCGAGGCAGGACTTCAACGACGAGCGGCTGCAGGCGCTTGCCGAGAGCCTGCGGCGCTCCGGCGTGCGGGAGCCGATCATCGTCACGCCGCACGGCGCTGAGCCGGGCCGGTTCCAGATCGTCGCCGGCGAGCGACGGTGGCGGGCGGCCCAGCTCGCTGGGATGGGCGAGATCCCCTGCATCGTCGACCCGGGCCTCGTCGAGCGGAAGGACAAGCTTCTCGCGCAGGCCGAGGAGAACATCCACCGCGAGAACCTCAACGCTGTCGAGGAGGCCGCGGTCCTCGTTCAGCTCATGGAGGCGCGGCGCATCGACGCGAAGGAGGCCGGCGACCTCTTGGGCAAGAGCCAGCGGCAGGCCAGGCGCCTCCTCCAGCTCCATACGGCAGCCGCTCCGATCAAGCGGGCGGTGGCCCGCGGGCAGCTCGATCCTCGCGCCGCCATCGAGATGGTGCGGGTTCACAACCGCTATCTCCGGGAGGACGAGTCGGCCACCGGGAGTGAAGCGCTGAAGCGGATCGAGAGGCTCGTGGATCGGTACGTCAACGAGGAGTGGTCAGTACGCAGGCTGGAGCAGTTCGTGGCGCGGCTGGAGGCGAAGGGCCCCGTGGCCGAGTCGCCCGACGCCGGTGCCGGTGACGGGGGAGAGCGGCCGCCACGCTCTGCGGCGAACACCGGCAAGACGAAGGCCGCTGAGCCGCCAAGCGAGCCGTCTGCTGCGCCGGCGCCATCACCGGTCATGGAGCGGAAGGGCGGGCGGCTTGTCCTCGATGTCGAGCGAATCGAGAGTCACCAGCTCACGCCTGAGGAGCGGGCCTCGCTGATCACGCTCTTCGAGGACCTCCTCTTCAAGACCCGCAGGTCGTAGCCGGTCATCGCCGACAGCGTCGAGGTGCCTTCTGGTCCACGTGGACCAGGGGGCACCTCCGTCTCCGGCAATGGCCTTCGGCGAGGGCCCGCATTCGACCGCCTCATCCACCGTGCCGACGTACCGTCAGCGGAATCCAGCGAACGAGATAGGCATCCGGATCTCCTCATCGCCTTTGTGAAAAAGCCCGGTCGAGGGTGGCGTTCGGAATATCACCTCGTAGTTCCCGGGCCTATTCAATTCCTCGGCAGAGAACACTGCATCGACCTCTGATAGCGTGACCATTTGCGGTGCTCCGGACGCGCCAAGATCACCCGCCGGTGGCGCCTGCCCAGTCATCGATGCAATCTGCGCTTCAGAGAAGCCGGCAGCCTTGTAGTTGCGAATGGTCAGGGCCTTCTGTTCTTCTGTCATCGTCGCGAAGTAGGGCCGCGTATACTTC
>JANNHX010000625.1:0-5435 GCA_031404615.1 Chloroflexota bacterium | reverse complement strand
ACCGGCCGCTTCGACTGGCTGGGCGCGTTCGTGATCGTCGTCGCGGTCGGCGGGCTCGCATTCGGGGCGATCCGCGGGCAGGACCGGCAGTGGGCGGACCCGCTCGCGTGGGTGTCCCTGGGCGTTGGGCTCGTCGCCCTGGTCGCGTTCCCGTTCCTCATGGCCCGTCGCCCGGACCCGCTCATCCCGCTCGGGCTGTTCCGGCGACGCAGGTTCACGACGATCAACCTCTCGACGCTGCTGATCTACGGCGCCCTGTACACGATCTTCGCGTTCCAGGGGCTCTTCCTCCAGGGCACGATCGGCTACTCCGCGACGGCGGCGGGGCTCATCGGGCTGCCGACCGGGATCCTGCTCACGGTGCTCTCGGCGCGGGTCGGCGCCGCGGCTGGGCGCATCGGCGCGCGGCCGTTCCTGGTCGTGGGGCCCGCACTCATGGCGGCGGGGCTGTTGTGGCTCGCCCGCGTGCCGCCGACGACCGAGGCATGGGCGCTCGCGCTCGGCGACCCGTCGACGTGGGTGCCGCCGGCCTCGGTCCTGGTCGATATCCTGCCGTTCGTGGTGCTGTTCGGCGTCGGGATCTCGCTCGTGGTCGCGCCACTGACGACCACGCTGATGGGCTCCGTGCCGGTCTCGAACGCCGGCCTCGCATCGGCGATCAACAACGCGGTCAGCCGGGTCGGGCAGCCGCTGCTGTCGGCCGTGATCTTCGTGGTCGTGTCCGGCGCGTTCTACGCCGCGCTCGCGGGCGCCGTGCCCGGGTTCGATGCGGCCGACCCGGCGATGCGGGCCGTCGTCCAGCCGCTCAACCAGCCGGGAGCGGGGGCGTCACCGGCGCTCGTGGCGGCGGCGCGGGACGCCTCGGTCGATGCGCTGCGGCTTGCGGCGATCGTGTGTGCGGCCTTGCTGGTCGCAGGGTCGGCGACGAACTGGATCGGGCTGCGGCCGGGCGGGCTGGACGACCCAGCGGAGGAGGTGCCCGCCCGTGGCTGACGCCGATGGGCCGCGCGACTGGGACGGGACGACCTACGACCGATCACTCAGCCCCTGACCCGGAACGGACCCCCGTGCCCCGGGATCACGATGTCGGCCGCCGCCAGCACCCGCTGCCGGCCCACCAGGATCTGCGCCTGGTCCGAGGCGAGCGGGTCCACGTCGGGCGTCCGGTCCTCGCGCCACCAGAGGTGCGTCATCGCGTAGACGGCGTCGTCGGCCTCCACGACCAGCGTCGCGTCCTCCTCGGTGTGCCCGGGCGTGAGCCACAGCTGCGAGCGGGGCGAGAGCCGGTAGCCGTCGCCGTCGTGGTCGAGCCAGAGGTCGTCGCGGTAGCGCGCCCAGAAGTCCACGACCTCGGCGTTGGGGAACAGCGCGATGTTGACGGTGTGATCCGGGTGGTGGTGCGACAGGAAGACGTGCGTGACGGCCTCGGGCGCCACGCCCAGCCCGGCGAGGGGGTCCAGGATCAGCGACCGTCGCGCGACCATCCCTGGGTCCACGACGATGAGGGCGTCCGCGTCGCGGACGAGGACGATGGACGAGCCCACGCGGTCGCCCGCGTAGCCGGCGTGGAGCAGGTGGACGGTGGTCATGGCGCCAAGCGTAACGGCCCGGCCGCCGCGAGCCTACCCGCAGCACTCCGCGCGGATGGGCCACGCGAACCGCTCCTGCCACGTGCCGCCGCCGGACGTCCAGGACAGGATCGTCGCGTCCCGATCGGGGTCCACGACGAGCCGGTACCCGGCGCCATCGCCGAGCGTCGACGCCCCGACGGTGATCGCGACATCGCCGCTCCCCGGCCCCGCGACCGCCTGCCACGTCCTGCCGCCATCATCCGTGGCGAGGAGTGCCGTCCCGAAGCCCCACATCCAGCCGGTCGCATTCGCGCCGAAGTCGAAGCGGACACCCGTCCCGCTCATCGGCAGCCCGCCGGCCTCCGTGTTCGAGAGGACCTCCCACGGCTCGCCCGCGGCACGTGCCCGGTGGATCGCCTTGCGCTGGCCGCCGCCGGCCCCCTGCCCCGTACACAGGGCGAGCGGCATGGCGTCCGGGCCGATCGCGACATCCACGAGGTCCATGAGCCCGCACGGGTTGGCGGTGGCGACCCAATTGAACCCGTCGTCCGTCACGCGGACGTCCGGGATCGGCAGGCCGGACAGGCTCGTCCGACTCGGGACGAGGAAGGCTCCAATCCCGCCGTCCCCTTCGAAGTCGAGCGCCAGGGGCCGATCGTCGGCCTCGGCCGACCACTCGCCGTCCCCGTCCAACCGGAGGAGGCCGGCGCCGCAATCGGGCGTGGCTTCCGGGCACAGCCGCCCCGCCACCGCCCGATCCCCGGCGACCGCGATGTCCGACACCCTGCCCAAACCCAGGGACATCACGGCCCACGTCACGCCGCCATCGAGCGTCTCGAGGATCACCGCCTCGCCTCGCTCGATCGTCCCGCTCACCCAGCCGTGGAGCGGGTCCGCGAACGCCACGACCTTCGGGTTGATGTCCGTGGCGGCGATGGCGTCGACGGCCTGCGTCCCGGAGAAGGCCGCCGGATCGACCGTGCCCTCGAACCGCAGCTCGACGGACCGCCCGATGCCCATCGCGTCGCAGCCGGAGCCGGGCGGCTCGTGGAGCGCCAGCGTGTGCCCGTCGGCGGCGATGTCCAGGGCGAGCCAGCGGTCGCAGATACCGCCCGTCCACGTGACGGTGACCCGCCGCTCGCTCCCGCCGTGCCCGATCGCGAGGGCGTGCGGACCGGGGTCCGGCAGGTCGGTGAGGGACGGGGCGGCCTCCGCGACGCCGGCCAGGGCGCCGGACCAGTCGCGGACCCACAGCTCGACACCGGCGTCGGGCGGATCGGGAAGCACGATGCCGAAGCCCTTGAGCGGCATCGGGGTACGCGTCGGCACAGGCGCCGGCGAGAGAGCCGTCACCGGCGGCATGGTTGGATCGACGGGGACGATGGGCGCGGACGACGCGGAGGGCGAGACGACCGGCACGAGCACAGCCGTCGATGACGGGACCGGCGTGGGCCCGCACGCGGCGACCGCCAGCCCGAGGGTCAGGAACCGCATCGCCGTCCGCTGCATCGCTGTCCGCCGCATCCGCGCCACCTCGAACGTCAAGCGCCGTCACCCCTGCCTCGCGGCCGGGCTCCCGGTGCCTCCCCATGACGCCCGGCCCCTCCCGGATGTGAGGGCCTTGGGGGCCAGTGGGGCCAGTCGACCCGCCGTCACACTCGGCAACTCACCAGGTGCATCAGATCCGCCTCATCGCTGCAGGCTGAGGCCTCGAGACCCGGCTCTGCGGGCATGAACCCCCAGCGACGGAGCCGATTTGAAGCACCGCCTGAATGACGACGCGCCAGGGGACGCCGCGTCAGCCGGCCGGCAGCGCGATCGCGAGGGGCACGCCCTCGGCCTCGGCGGCCTTCGCCAGCGCCCGGTCGAAGGTGGCGAGCTGGCCGTCCACGTCGATGGCGAGCCAGAGATAGGTCGCGTCGTAGACGGAGAGGCGATGGCGCTCCGCGATCGCCATCGCCATCGCGACCCCGGCCGGCCCGCGGTCCGCCGTCTCGAGCCCGGTTGCCGCCACCTGCGCAAGGCGCCGCGAAGCGCGGATGGAGTCACCCTCGAGGCGCCGCAGGATGGCGTGCCCGACTTCCGTCCAGACGATGGCCGGCGCCAGGAGCATGCGGCCCTCCGTGATCCAGACCTCGACGGCGTCCGGTGTCCCGGGCCCCTCGCCGACCGCGAGGTCCACCGCGACCGAAGCGTCCACGATGACCGGGGCGGGCGCAACCGAGAACGTCACCGGAGGCGCTCCTCGCGGCCCTCGCGGATCCAGCCGACGATCTCCTCCATCGTGGCCCGGGGCCCCCGGTCAGCAGCCCGCATCGCCCTGATCTGGTCGACTGCAGCGAGCCGGCGGGCGCGGACGACTTCGGGATCCGACGCCTCGAGGTCCCGCAGCGGGACGATGGCGGCAACCGGGGCGCCCGCCCGCTCCACGATGAAGCGCTCCCCGCCGGCGGCCTCATCCAGCACCTGGCCGAACCTCGCACGGACCTCGAGGGCACTGATCGTCTTCATCGCGCCATCATGGTGCCATGAGACCCCTATGTCAACGCTCTGCGAGGTCCTCAGGGGTGTCGATGTCACGAAGGGTCCGGCCGTCCGGGTCGAACGTGCGCCACGTTGCCGACGGGACGAGCGCGGACGGCACGGCCGCGAGGAGGCCACGGAGGCTTCGCCGGTCCGCGTCGAGGAGGACCGTGGCGACCGGGCCCGCCAGCGTCGCGCGGATGGCCGCGGGAAGCGGTGAGGGCGGCTGGGTCTCGAGGCAGACGGCGCCCAGCGACGGGTCCGCGCCCAGCCGCGCCGCGAGCAACGCCAGCACCTCCGGCACCAGCGTCGGCATGTCACCGGCGACCAGGAGGACGACGTCGGGTGCGGCGCCGCCGCCGTCTGACTCCGCCCAGGACAGCAGCGCCGCCAGGCCGCCCACCAGGCCGGCGAGGGGTCCCTGGTGCGCGACGAGGTCCCGCGCCGGGACGACCTCGACACGGAGGTCGGCGGGGACGGATGGCGAGGGCGCGTCCGGGCTCACGACCACGACGACGGGATCGGCGACCTGCGCCACGGCGCGCAGCGCGTGCTCCAGCACCGGGATGCCGTCGAGACGCGCGGCCAGCTTGTCGCCGCCGAACCGGGAGGACGCCCCGCCGGCGAGGATGATCGCCGCGGGCTTCATGACGCGGGCTTCATGAGGCGGGCTCCGTGACGGGGCGCTGGGGTGGGGCGCCGGACCCCTCGTCGGCCGCGGCTGCACGGGCCTGGAGCCGCGCGATGGTCCTCGGGCCAAGGACGTGCCCGTTGTCGGTCCGGCGCAGGAGCTCCCGGCGGTCGAGGTCCTCGAGGATCACGAGCACGTACCTGCGGCTCGTGCCGGTCGCGTCGCGGAACGCGGCAGGGCTCAGCGGCCCGGCGGCCGCCATCGCGAGGGCCTTCCTGACAAGCACCCGATACGTCTCCGCGGCCCAGGCGAGGTCGTCCTCCAACCTGACGATGCGCCCGGCGGCCTCGAGGGCGCGCAACCCGTCCGGCGGACAGCCGGCATCCCGGGCCGCGGCCGCGAGCGACGGTGGCGCGGCCACGGCGAGGGCTGCCTCCAGCCGGTCCATCGCCGCGAGCGTCGCCGGGAGCAACCCCGCCGCCCGCGCCGGGTCCCGGAGCCGGTCACCGTCCCGTGCCAGGGTCCCGTTGGCCACGAGCCGGTCCACGAGGCCCCGGGCCACCTCGTCTGCGGCGGCCTTGCCCAGGGTCGCGCGGCGGCGGGCGGCGAGCGCCAGCTCCGCGCGCGCGGCAGGCAGGGGCAGGCCCGGGGACGCGGGCTCCGCGGCGTGGTGGGCCCGCACGACGTCAAGGGCAACGGACGCCAGTGCC
>JANNHX010000624.1:0-13016 GCA_031404615.1 Chloroflexota bacterium | reverse complement strand
GGCGACGGCGATTCCCGCCTCGATGAACGCGGTCCCGTACAGCGACCCGCCGGCCCCGCCGACGCCGGCCACGAGGAGGTGGCCCATGCGCCGCAGGAGGTCCCCGACATCGGTCCCGGGATCGCTGCCGGCGAGCGCCCGTGCGGCGTCACCGAACCCGACGCTCATGTTCTCGCCGTGGTCCCCGTCGCCCAGCTCCGCGTCGAGCCGGTCCAGCAGGGCACGGTTGCGCAGGAGGAGGCGTTCCGCCCGGGCGACGATCGCGCCGAGGTCACGGCCCGTGAAGGCGACGTGGGCGTGCGCCGGCCGCGGCGCGGGCTCGCGGGCGGGCTCCGTGCCCGAGGTGCCGGAAGAGACGGGCGGTTCGACCACCGGGCGCTCGTCGCCGCTACGGATGCTCATGGGCCAGCGTAGTGTATGGCCAGCACCCCGCCCGGGACCGGGCCGGGGCACCCGCAGGACCCGGGCCGGACGGCCGGACAATGAGGGAGACGTCGGTGGTCGGGCTGGTCCTGGTGGCGCACAGCGAAGAGGTCGTGCGTGGCGTCGCGGCGATGGCCGCGCAGGCCGCGCCGGCCGTCCCCGTGGCAGGCGCCGGCGGCCTCGGCGGCGGGCGCCTCGGGACGAACGGGCTCGAGGTCGTCGCGGCCCTCCGCCACGTCCTGGCCGAGACCGGCACCGACGGCGTCCTCGTCCTCCTCGACCTCGGCAGCGCGGCCATGGCCACCGGCGTCGCGCTCGACGAGCTGGACCCGGCGGAGCGCGCACTCGTGCGGCTGGCCGATGCCCCCTTCCTCGAGGGGGCTGTCCTCGCGGCGGTCGAGGCGGCCGGCGGCGCGAGCCTCGACGCCGTCGCGGCGGCGGCCGAGGGCGCCCGGTCGATGACCAAGTGGCCGAAGGACTGAGCGTGCCTCCCGAGCCTCTCGGGCAGCGTGAGCCCCGCGTCGCGGGCACCGGTCCCGCTGCAGTGTCCGTCTCGCTCGCCGCCGACTGGCTCGCCTGCGCGGCGCGCACGGTCCACGAGCGCCGGACCTGGCTGACCGAGCTGGACGCTGCGATCGGCGACGGCGACCACGGGATCAACCTGGACCGGGGGCTCATGGCCATCCTCGCGGATCTCGAGGCCGGGGCCATGCCCGTCGACGACCTCGGGCGCCTGCTGACCGCGTCGGGGCGCCGCCTGCTGGGGCTCGTCGGGGGCGCGAGCGGGGCGCTCTACGGCCGGGCCCTGATGACGGCTGGCACGAGGCTCACGGAGCGCGCCGCGACGGAGGCCCCGGGCCGTCGGACGATGGCGGAGATCGCGCTGGGGGGCGCCGTCGACGGAATCACCGCGCTGGGCAAGGCCGTCGCCCGCGACAAGACGATGCTGGACGCGCTGTTGCCGGCCCTCGAGACCCTCCGCGCGGCCCCGGCGGGCGAGCCGATCGCCTCCGTCCTGACCAGGGTCGCCGCCGCCGCCGAGGCCGGCGCGCAGGCCACGATCCCGCTGGTCGCCCGCAAGGGCCGCGCGAGCTACCTTGGCGAGCGCTCCGCCGGGCACCTGGACCCGGGCGCGGCGTCGAGCGCCATCCTCCTGCGCTGCCTCGCGGACGTCGTGGCGGCGTCGGTCGATGCGGAGGCGAGGGGCGCCCTCCGCTGACGCGCGCGCGACTCCGCCAGTGCCGGCCGGCCCCCTCGAAGCACGGCCGTCACGCCGTCCTGCGAACGGTCCGGCCCGGTATCGGAAAGGATGCGCTACGGATTCACATTGTCTTGATAATCCCCGGCTGCCCGCCCCCCTAGAGTCGGGCTATCCGCGCTTGCAGCGGTGGGTCTTCCGCGGCCTGGTTGCCACGGCTCCCCCACCGCTCGGTTGCGAAAGGAGGAGCCACCGGAGGAGGTTCGCACCTGCACGGCCCGGAGTCGGCGCGCGCGCAAGGGAGCGTAGCGGCGCCACACTCGGGCGGAGGGACCCAGGACCCCGGGAGACGAGGGGTTATTCCACCAGAGGGAGTGCTTTTCGCATGGATCCTAAAATCCTGTTCGGCGAGATCTTCGGGACGATGTTCCTGATTCTTCTCGGCGACGGCGTTGTGGCCGGCGTGCTGCTCGCCAAGTCCAAGGCGCAGAACGCGGGCTGGATCGTCATCACGACAGCGTGGGCCTTCGCGGTCTTCGTGGGCGTCGTGGTGGCCGCGCCGTTCTCCGGCGCGCACCTGAACCCGGCCGTCACCATCGGCCTGGCCGTCAGGGACATGAAGTTCGACACCGTCCCGGTCTACATCATCGGCCAGATGATCGGCGCCCTCATCGGCGCGGCGCTCGTGGCCCTGCACTACTGGCCGCATTGGAAGGAGACCGAGGACCCGGGCCTCAAGCTCGCCGTCTTCAGCACCGGTCCGGCCATCCGCAGCTACGCGTTCAACTTCATCTCCGAGGTCATCGGCACCTTCGTCCTGGTCTTCGTGATCATGGCGTTCGGCGACCACACGGCCTCCATCGGCCCGCTCGCCGTCACCGTCCTCGTCTGGTCGATCGGCATGTCGCTCGGCGGCACGACCGGATACGCGATCAACCCCGCCCGCGACCTCGGGCCGCGCATCATCCATCAGCTCCTCCCGATCCCGGGCAAGGGCTCCTCGGACTGGGCGTACTCGTGGATCCCGGTCGCCGGCCCGATGGTCGGCGGCGTCCTCGCGGCGCTCGTCTGGAACGTCTACAAGGGCCTCGTCGCCTAGTCGCGACCCCGACCTGAACCGCCCGCTCGCGGCCGGGGTTCCCTCCGGTACCCGGCCGCGAGCCCTCCACCTGTACGGGGAGATCGCGCATGAAGAAGCTCATCAACGCACCTGAGGCCGTCGTCGACGAAGCTCTCGCCGGGATGCTCGCCGCCCATCCGGACTACATCCGGGTCGAGGAGCCGAACATCGTCGTCCGCAAGGACGCACCGCGCGCCGGCAAGGTCGGCGTCATCTCGGGTGGCGGCTCGGGCCACGAGCCGATGCACGGCGGCTTCGTCGGCATGGGCATGCTCGATGCTGCCTGCCCGGGCGCGGTCTTCACCTCGCCAGTACCGGACCAGATGCTCGCGGCCACCAAGGCCGTGGACGGTGGTGCCGGCGTGCTGCACATCGTCAAGAACTACACCGGCGACATCATGAACTTCGAGATCGCGGCCGAGATGGCGCGTGAAGAGGGCCATGAGGTCACGGCCGTCGTCATCGCCGACGACGTCGCGGTGAAGGACTCCCTGTACACGGCCGGCCGACGTGGCGTCGGCGGGACCGTGCTCGCGGAGAAGATCGTCGGAGCGGCCGCCGAGGCCGGTGCCGACCTCGCGACCGTCACGGCGCTCTGCCAGAAGGTCCAGGACAACGTCCGCTCGATGGGCATGGCCCTCACGAGCTGCACCGTCCCGGCCGCAGGCAAGCCCACCTTCGAGATCGCGGACGACGAGATGGAGATCGGCGTCGGGATCCATGGCGAGCCGGGCCGGTCCCGGATGAAGCTCGCCACGGCCGACGAGATCACCGAGCTGCTCGCGACGCCGATCCTGGACGACCTGCCGTTCGCGACCGGGGACAACGTCCTGGCCTTCGTCAACGGCCTCGGCGGCACCCCGCTCGTCGAGCTCTACATCGTCTACAACAAGCTCGCGCAGATGTGCGCGGCGCGTGGCGTGACGATCACCCGCAGCCTGGTCGGCAACTACATCACCTCGCTCGAGATGGCCGGCTGCTCGATCACTCTCCTCAAGCTCGACGACGAGCTCACCAAGTATTGGGATGCGCCGGTCAACACCCCCGCCCTCCGCTGGGGCGTCTGACCTCGTAGCCCGGATCAGGGGAGCGGGAGAAGCACGATGAGCACCGCGTCAATCGCTTACGACGACGTGGTGGCCTGGCTCACGACGACCTCAGCACGGTTGGACGAGGCGAAGGCCTACCTGACCGAGCTGGACTCCGCGATCGGGGATGCCGACCACGGCATCAACATGACCCGCGGCTTCCGGGCCGTCATGGTGGAGCTTCCCACGGTTCCGGCAGGCGACATCGGCGGCCTCATGAAGGCCGCCGGCAAGCGGCTCATGTCCACGGTCGGCGGCGCCAGTGGCCCGCTGTACTGGGGCTACTTCACGAAGTTCGGGGCGACCGTGGTCGGCAAGGCCGAGATCGACTTCCCCGAGCTCGTGACGGGCCTGGAGGCCGGCATCGCCGACATCCAGACCCGGGGCAAGGCCGAGCCGGGCGACAAGACCATGCTGGACGCTCTCCTCCCGGCGCTCGACGCGCTACGGGCGGGCCGTGACCGGGGCGATGCCCCGGCCGACGCCCTGGCCGCTGCCGTCGTCGCCGCCGAGGAGGGCATGCTCGCCACCATCCCGCTCGTCGCCCGCAAGGGTCGGGCGAGCTACCTCGGAGAGCGAAGCGCGGGTCACCAGGACCCGGGCGCAACGTCCTCGCATCTCCTGCTCAAGGCCATGGCTGACACCTTCTTCAAGGCATAGGCCAAACGAAGCACTGGGAGCATCAATCCATATGAGCAAGTACGTCGGCGCCCTGGATCAGGGCACCACGAGCACCCGCTTCATGATCTTCGACCACGCTGGCGCGGTCGTTGCGATCGACCAGAAGGAGCACGAGCAGATCTACCCGAAGCCCGGGTGGGTTGAGCACGACGCGATGGAGATCTGGACCCGCTCGCGCGAGGTCATCAAGGGCGCCATGGCCAAGGCCGGCATCGCCGCCGCCGACCTCGCCGCCGTGGGCATCACCAACCAGCGCGAGACCGCCCTGGTCTGGGACCGCAAGACGGGCATGCCGGTCTTCAACGCCATCGTGTGGCAGGACACCCGCACGGACGTCCTCGTCAACGAGTTCGCCAAGGACGGCGGCCAGGATCGCTTCCGGGCGAAGGTCGGCCTGCCGCTGGCCACCTACTTCTCCGGTCCCAAGGTCCGCTGGATCCTGGACAACGTCCCCGGCGCCCGCGAGAAGGCCGAGGCCGGTGACCTGGTGTTCGGCAACATGGACACCTGGTGCATCTGGAACCTCACCGGCGGCGTCAACGGCGGCGTGCATGTCACGGACGTCACCAACGCCAGCCGCACCATGCTCATGAACCTCGAGACCCTGGACTGGGACGACGAGATCCTGGGCATCATGGGCGTGCCGAAGTCCATGCTCCCCGAGATCAAGGCCTCCTCCGAGGTCTACGGCACCTGCGTCGGCGACCTTGCCGGCGTGCCCGTCGCGGGTGACCTGGGTGACCAGCAGGCGGCCCTCTTCGGCCAGACGTGCTTCTCCGCCGGCGAGGCGAAGAACACCTACGGCACCGGCTGCTTCATGCTCATGAACACGGGCGAGAAGGCCGTCCCGTCGAAGAATGGCCTGCTCACCACCCTCGGCTACAAGATCGGCAACCAGCCGGCCGTGTACGCCCTCGAGGGCTCCATCGCCATTACCGGCGCGCTCGTGCAGTGGCTCCGCGACAACCTCGGCATGATCGAGAAGAGCTCGGACATCGAGACCCTCGCGGCCACGGTCGAGGACAACGGCGGCGTGTACTTCGTCCCGGCGTTCTCCGGTCTGTTCGCGCCGTACTGGAAGGGCGACGCGCGCGGCGTCATCGCCGGCCTCACCCGCTACGTGAACAAGGGCCACATCGGGCGTGCCGTCCTCGAGGCGACCGCCTGGCAGACCCGCGAAGTCCTGGACGCCATGAACGCCGACTCCGGCGTTCCGCTCACGGCCCTCAAGGTCGACGGCGGCATGGTGTTCAACAACCTGCTCATGCAGTTCCAGGCCGATGTCCTGGGCGTCCCGGTCATCCGGCCGGTCGTCGCCGAGACCACGGCCCTGGGCGCGGCCTACGCCGCCGGCCTCGCGGTCGGCTTCTGGGCCGAGATCGAGGACCTGCGCGAGAACTGGGCGCGCGACGCCGAGTGGGCCCCGGAGATGGATCCCGAGACCCGCACGAAGGAGTACGCCCAGTGGAAGAAGGCCGTCACGCGGACCTTCGCCTGGGTCGACTAGTCCTCGTCGGGACCTGAACTCGCACAGCCCCGACGCCCACCCGGGCGTCGGGGCTGTCACTTGACCCGGGAGGGACATCGTGACCGCACCAGGCGCGTACGTCGGGCTCGTCGTCGTGTCGCATTCGGTCCGGATCGCCGAGGGGACGGCGGAGCTGGCCGGCCAGATGGCCGGGCCCGAGGTCCGCATCGTGCCGGCCGGCGGCATGGAGGACGGCTCCATCGGGACGGACGCCGCACGCATCGCCGCGGCCATCGAAGCTGCCGACGCCGGGGCCGGTGTCGTGGTCCTCGTCGACCTCGGCTCCGCGGTCCTCTCGACGGTGACCGCGCTGGAGCTGCTCGGGGATCCCCCGAACGTGCGCCTGAGCCGCGGGCCGATCGTGGAGGGTGCCGTCATCGCGGCCGTCCAGGCGAGCACGGGCTCGTCGCTGGACGAGGTGCTGGAGGCCGCCGAAGGGGCCGCCTCCATGCCCAAGGGATAGAGTAAAGGCCGGGCCGTCGCCGAGACGACGGGCTCCGGCGAATGACGCAGCCCGGGGCGCGTTGACCCGCGGGCACGCAGCGAGGTGACCATCATGGCGGTGCCGCACACCGTCGACGTCCTCGTCATCGGGGGAGGTGCCACGGGTGCCGCCGTCCTCCGGGACCTGGCCCGACGTGGCCTCAAGTCCCTGCTCGTGGAACGCAGCGACTTCGGCACCGGGACCACGGGCCGCTACCACGGCCTCCTCCACTCCGGTGGACGCTATGTCGGCAAGGACAAGCTCGCCGCCCGAGAGTGCATCGACGAGAACCGCGTGCTGCGGCGCATCGCGCCGGCGAGCATCGAGGACACCGGCGGCTACTTCGTGGCGACGCCGGACGATCCCGACGACTACGTCGAGGCCTTCGCCGAGAACTGCAACCTCTCCGGCGTGGACTGCGACGAGGTGAAGGTCGCGGACCTCCTCGCGAAGGAGCCGGCGCTCAATCCCAGGATCCGGCGCGCCTTCCGGACGCCGGACGGCTCCATCGAGCCGTGGCAGCTGATCGACTCGATCATCGCCGACGCGAAGCGCCATAACAGCACGGCCCTCACGTACCACCGCGTGATCGGCATGGAGCTGATCGGGAACCGCATCTCCGAGGTCGCCCTGCGCGACGAGCGCACCGGAACCGTGTCCCGCGTGTGGACGAAGTTCGTCGTGTCCGCGGCCGGCGCCTGGGCGGGCCAGATCGCGGCCCTCGCGAACGTGCAGGTGGCGATGACGCCCGGCAAGGGCACGATGCTGATCTACAACCACCGCATGGCGGACGCGGTCATCAACCGCTGCCACCGCAGCAGCGACGGCGACATCATGGTCCCCGTCCACACCGTGGCGATCCTGGGCACGACCGACATCAAGGTCCCGGACCCCGACGAGTACGACATCACCCGGGAAGAGGTGGTTCGCCTCGTCGACGAGGGCTCGAAGATGTTCCCGGACCTGCCGCGGATGCGGATCCTGCGGGCGTACGCCGGCGTGCGGCCGCTCTACCAGCCGCCCGCAGACTCCGTGCCGGGCGTCGGCAACCGGTCCATCTCCCGGGCCCACGCGATCCTGGACCACGCGGACCAGGGCGTCGACAACTTCGTCTCGATCGTCGGCGGAAAGCTGACGACCCACCGCCTGATGGCGGAGCAGACCGTCGACGTCGTCGCGGCCAAGATGGGCGTCACGACCCGCTGCACCACCGCCGAGGAGGCGCTCCCCGGCCAGGTGGCGGGCCACACCTACTGGCTGGGCCACCGCCTCGCGGACCATGAGGCCGAGGGCGGCGGCGACGCGAGCCTGCTGTGCGAGTGCGAGATGGTCGACCGGAAGATGGTCGACACGTACCTCGACACCCACTGGCCGTGCAGCATCGACGACGTCCGGCGCGGGACCCGCGTCGGGATGGGCCCCTGCCAGGGCGCGTTCTGCACGTTCCGGGTCGCGGGCCTCGTCGCCGAGCGCCTGGACCAGCACACCGCCGCCACCGGCCAGCCGGCGCCCGGCGCCCTTGTCGTCGACGGGCACGGCCCCGGGACGGGCGCCCTGCACGCGGCCATCGCGGACCGCGCGCTCACCGGCTTCCTGCGGGAGCGATTCAAGGGCACCCGGCCCATCGCCGAGGGCCGCCAGCTCCAGGAGCTGATGATGACCAACGGCATCTACGTCGGCGTCCTGGGCCTCGAGTCCATGGCCTCGGCACCCGTGCCGGCGGTCGATGAGGAGAGCCTCGATGCCGCACGCTGACGTCGTCGTCATCGGAGCCGGCCTCTCGGGGCTGGTCGCCGCCACGCGCCTCGCGGAGGCGGGCGCGAATGTCACGCTCGTCGCCAAGGGTCACGCGAGCACCCACTGGGGCTCCGGCGGCCTGGACGTCGCCGCCCCCCTGGGCGTCGGCACCTCCGCCCAGGGGGTCGCGCGCCTCGCCGCCGATGATCACCCCTACAGATTCCTCGCCCAGGACGTCGCGCCGTCCATGGCGTGGCTGCTCGAACGCCTCGCGGCGTCCGGTCTCCCCTACGCGGGGGCGCTGGACACGCCGATCCGGCGCGTGCCGACCGCAATCGGCGGGACCCGGCAGGTCGCGATCGTGCCCGCGGCGCAGGCCGCGGCGCTGCGGCCCTGGGAGCGCGACGAGCTGCTCGTGATCGCCGGGATCGCGGGGTTCAAGGACTTCTGGCCGGCGGCCATCGCCGACAGCCTGGGCCGCGAGACGGTCTGGGCTGGCTCGGACCGTCCGAGCCACGTGGCCGGCATCGCCGTGGAGCTGGCCGGGGTCGCTGCCCGCAACAACCTCAACGCCCTGCATCTCGCGCGGCGGTTCGACGATCCGGCGCAGCGCGCCGAGGACATCGGGCGGTTCGTCGCCGCGGTGGAGACGGCCGCCGGCGGGCGCCCGGGACGGGTCGCCGTGCCCGCGGTCTTCGGGCTCGAGCAGCATGCCGAGGCCTGGGCCGAGCTCTGCGCACGTCTCCCCCTCGAGCCGTTCGAGATCCCGCTCGTCCCGCCGAGCCTCCCGGGCATCCGTCTCTGGCACGCCCTCCGCGAGCGCATCCGCGCCGCGGGCGGGCGCGTGCAGGTTGGCGAGGCCGTCCACCGGATCCACGTCGAGGGCGGCCGCGTCACCGCCGTCGAGATGGAGGCCGCGACCAGGACCCACGTCATCCGCACCGGGGCGCTGATCCTCGCGACCGGCGGCCTCGCCGGCGGCGGGCTCATCGCCACGCACGACGGACACATCGTCGAGCCGCTGCTCAACCTGCACGTGGACGCCCCGGAGCACGAGGCGTGGCTCGTCGCAGACGCCCTCGACCCGGCCGGCCACCCGCTCGAGGCCGCCGGCATCACCACCGATTCGGGCCTGCGCCCGCTCGCGCGGGACGGCGGCCCCGCGGCGATCGCCAACGTCCACGTCATCGGCGCCCTGCTGGCCGGCCAGCGGTCGATCCGGGGACGGTGCGGCGACGGGATCGCCGTCGCCAGCGGCTGGCGTGCCGCAAACGAGGCCTCGGACGCGACCAGGACCCCCGTCGGCCGCGTGCCGCATGCCGGAAGGACTGACCAGTGACCATCGCCGACATCGTCCGGGAGGCGTCCGCGGAGCTGCCGGTCTCGGCCTCCTCGGACGAGTGCCTCAAGTGCAACGTCTGCAACACGGTCTGCCCCGTCATGCGGGTCACGGACCTGTTCCCGGGCCCCAAGTACTCCGGCCCCCAGGGCCAGCGGTTCCGCCTCGCGGGCCTCCAGCAGATCCAGGGCCCGCACTCGGTCAACCCCAGGTCCCCGGACCACTCCGTGGACTACTGCTCGGGCTGCGGCTGGTGCACCAGCGTCTGTCCGGCCGGTGTGAAGATCGCCGAGATGAACAGCCAGGCGCGCGGGCGGCTGCGCGAGGGCAGGATCCCCAAGCTGCGCGACTGGGGGCTCGCCCAGACGGACCTGGTCGGGACGATGGGCGTCCTGTTCTCCCCGATCGCCAACTTCGCCTTCCACAACCGCGTCGTGCGGGCGGGGTTCGAGCTGGCGCTCGGCGTCCACCGAGACGCGCCCTTTCCGCGGTTCTCCAAGCGGACGTTCCAGTCGACGTGGAAGCGGCGCCAGTCGAAGCGCCCCGACGGCGGGATCCTCAAGAACCTCCCCGGGCCCGACAAGGCCGTCGTCTACTTCCACGGCTGCTCGGTGAACTACTACGAGCCCCACGTGGCCGAGGCGGCGATGTGGGTGCTCAAGCGGAACGGCTTCGAGACCATCGTCCCGGAGCAGGTCTGCTGCGGCCTGCCGCTGATCAGCAACGGCCTCTACGACGACGCCCGTGAGCGCGCGTGCAAGAACGGCAGGGTCTTCGCCGAGTACGCCCGGGCGGGCTACCGGATCATCGGCACCTCCACGTCCTGCACGCACACGCTCAAGGCGGAGTACGAGGAGATGCTCGACATGCGCGACGACGACACGAAGGCCGTGTCGCACGCCACGTGGGACATCTGCGAGTTCCTGCTCGACCTCCACGAGGAGGGGCGCCTCGACACCGGCTTCGGCCGGCTCGACGAGGACCTCCCCTACCACGCCCCATGCCAGCTGCGCAGCCACGGCATCGGGCTCCCCGCCCTGGACCTGTTCGCGCTCGTTCCAGGTCTCCGGGCGCGCGACATGGACCACGACTGCTGCGGCATCGCGGGCACGTACGGGATGAAGAAGGAGAAGTACCCCGTCGCGATGAAGGTCGGCGAGCCGCTGTTCAGGAAGGTCAAGGACTCGGGCGCCACCGTGGCGGCCTGCGACTCCGAGACCTGTCGCTGGCAGATCGAGAGCGCGACGGGCGTCCGGACGCGCCACCCGGTGGAGATCCTGGCCGAGGCATACCGCGCCGCGGACAAGGCGAAGGACCCGACCGCCCCCGCCTGACGGGTCCCATGGCGGTCGGGTATGGTCTCTGGCTGACGGCGCTGATCACCGGCCAGGGGTGATCACCGCGCCCGCTGGAGGAGCCCGTGCCCGAGCAGACCGTCCCGCTGCGCGTCGTCGTCGTTGGCGCGGGCGCGGTCGGCTCGTTCCTGGGCGGCATGCTGGCCGCCGCCGGCCACGAGGTCGCGCTGCTGGGTCGCCGCATCCCCGAGGGCGCGGACCCCTCGCGCCTCATCATCTGGGAGCTCGAAGACGAGCCGAGAGCCGTGACCGTGCGGCGGATCACGGACCTGGCCGCCACCCGCGAGCCCGATCTCGTCCTGCTCGCCGTGAAGATGTTCGACCTCGAGGGGGCGCTCGTGACGGCCGCCCGCTGGCCCGCCGCGCCGCTCATGACCGTCCAGAACGGCGCCGGAGCCGAGGAGGCGGCACGGGCGGCCCGGGCGTCACCCATCCTCGCCGGGTCGCTCACGACGGCCGTGGAGCCCGCCCCGGGCGGTGTCCGCCGGCTGCGCACGGGCGGAATGGGCGTCGCGGCCCTGCCGGGCCCGGGTGTCGCTCCCGCCGCGGCGCTCGCGGACCGCCTCGCCGCGGACTGGACCGCAGCCGGCCTCCCGACGAGGGTCTATGCCAACGCGGCGGAGATGAAATGGTCCAAGCTCCTCGCCAACCTCGTCGGCAACGCGATGAGCGCGATCCTCGACATGGACCCCGGTGCCGTCTACGCGGACCGGACCGGGTACCACGTGGAGCGGTCCCAGATCCGCGAGCTGGTCGCGGTCATGCGTGCGATGAACCTGCGACCGGTCGCCCTCCCCGGCGCTCACGTCTCGGCGCTGCTGGCGGGACTCGCCCTGCCGGAGGCCATCGGCCGCCCGATCGTCGCGCGGGCCGTGGCCGGGGCCCGGGGCGGCAAGCTGCCGTCGCTGCGGCTCCACGTGCGCGGCGGGGGCGCGGGCTCGGGTGTCGCGCCCGCGAGCGGCCCCACGGAGGCTCGCTGGCTCAACGGCGCCGTCGCGGAGGCCGGGGCACGGGTGGGCGTGCCAACGCCGGTGAACGCCGGCCTGGCGGCGCTCGTGGACGCGTGCGCGACCGATCCCGAGCGTGCCGCCTTCTTCGCAGGGCGCACGGACCGGCTCGCCCGGGCCCTCGCAACGCAGGGGTCGGGCTCGTAGGGCGGGGGCCCGGGCCTATACTCCCGCACCGTGGACCTTGTGCTGCTCCTGCGCGCCGCCCTGCTGATCGCAGCCGGGTACATCATCGGCGGCATCCCCTGGGGCGTGATCGTCGCCAGGGTCACCGGCGGCACGGACCCCCGGACCATCGGGAGCGGCCGGACGGGCGGCGCCAACACGATGCGCGCGATCGGGCCGCGCCTCGCGCTCACCGCCGGGATCCTGGACCTGCTCAAGGGCACAGCCGCGGTGCTGCTCGCCCGCGTGCTTGGCGCCGGTGTGGAGGTGGAGGTCCTCGCGGGCCTCGCGTCGATCATCGGCCACAGCCGGTCGCCGTTCCTCGGGTTCGGGGGTGGGCGCGGCGTCGCGCCGGCGTTCGGCGTGCTGCTCGCGTTCCAGCCCCTGGTCGCACTCGCGGTGATCCCCGTCTTCGCGGCCGCCATCGCGCTGACCCGCTACTCGTCGGTGGGGTCGCTCATCGGGTCCGCGTTCGGCGGGATCCTGTTCGGGATCGTGATCGCGGCCCAGGGGCTCGACCCGTTCCTGTACGTGTACGCGGTCGGCGGCGCGGGGCTCGTGTGGCTGTTCCACTGGGACAACATCGGCCGGCTCCTGCGCGGGCAGGAGCGCAAGATCGGGACGCCGCGCCCAGAGGGCTGAGCCGCGGGTCAGCGCGGCAGGTGATCCCCGCGGGTCGCGGCGGGTGATCCCCGCCGGTCGCGGCGGGTGATCCCCGCCCGTGATCCCCATGTGGATCAGATCCGGGATGCTGCCGCACGGCTCGGCCCGTTTACATACGGCTCGGCGTGCGAGCCACGCTCCCGATACCGCCATCTGATCCGCAGCGGGATCAGACCGCCGGAGTCCCGGGCGCCCGACTGAATGTCATGAAGAAGGGCCTCCGCGGTG
>JANNHX010000623.1:0-3129 GCA_031404615.1 Chloroflexota bacterium | reverse complement strand
GGTCGCGTTGATGGCGATCCAGGTCGGGGCGAGCAGCCACACGTGGCTGCCCTTGAGGATCCGCCAGTAGCGGCGCAGGTGGCTGATCGGCAGCAGCGCGACCCCCAGCAGCACGAACGAGACGTCGAAGATGGCGGCGAGGCCTGCCATCTCCGCCGCGAGTCCGCCGAGGATGCTGCCGATGATCTGGCCGAGCCCCAGGAACACGGAGTACAGGCCCATGATCGCGCCGCGGTCGTTGGGGTAGGCCTCGGTCATGTCGGCGAGAAGGCCGATGGCGGCGGGGGTCGCGCCCGCGAGGACAAACAGGCCGAACCCTGCCGCGCCGAGCAGGACGAGAAGCAGCACCAGCACCTCCGTGCCGGCGTGGTTGATCCCCATCGCCGCCACGAGCATCAGGGCGCCGCCCGCGATGCCATACAGGATGATCGTCGTCCGTCGCATCGACTTGAACTTGCCGCCCCAGTAGAACAGGCCCACGAAGAACAGCAGCCCGCCGATGGCGAGGCCGATCGAGAGCTGGATGGGGCTGAAGCCGCCCATGAGGGTCTGGTCGGCGAACTCGGGATTCCGCACCCTGACCAGCTGGAACAGCGTCTGGCTGGTGAACAGCCCCAGGGTCGCGTTGATGGCGATCCAGGTCGGGGCGAGCAGCCACACGTGGCTGCCCTTGAGGATCCGCCAGTAGCGGCGCAGGCCCTCGCCGGGGTCGTGGGCGCGGGCGGCGGGCTCCGGCTCGGCACGCGGGGGAACGCCGTACTTGTAGATCAGGAACGAGACGAGGTACACGAGGGCGTTGACGAAGAACGCCGGGGGGCCCAGGGCGGCGAACAGCACGCCGCCGAGCACGAACCCGGCCATCAGGCCGGCGAGCGTGGCGGCCTCGAAGCGCGCGACGGCCTTGCCGCGCCGGAGCTCGTCCGCGGCGGTCGCGAAGGCGATGAAGCCGAGGATCGAGGGGACCGAGGCGGCGGTCGAGCCCCCCTCGAGCAGGCGCGTGAAGGCGATGATGGGCAGGCTCACCGTGAGGGCGGTGATCACGACGGCGATGCCGCCGAACGCGGGGCCGATGAGCATCACCCTCCGGTGGCCGATGCGGTCCGACAGGACGCCGAAGATCGGTGACCCGATGAGCTCGCTCGCGTAGAACAGGGCGCCCAGGATGCCCACCTCGAGCGCGGACACCGGCTGGCCGCCATACTGCGCGAACACCGCGTAGTAGTAGACGAGCATCGACCCCGTGATGCCCGTGGCGAGGCGCAGCGTGAAGGTGCCGAAGATGACGGCGAGGACGGGGCGCTCCATGGGCACCAGCGTATCGGAGTGCGCCGCGCGGGTCGTCACCGAAACGGCCAACCGCGCAGGTTGCGCCTTCGTATCATCCGGAGCCCAGGAAGAACCCGCCCCGTGGCGGCAACCGCCATCGCCCGAGGAGGAGCCAGGACCGTGTCCCGCGTCGCCATCGTCACCGACTCCGCAAGTGACCTGCCGCCCGAGGTCGCCGCCGCGGCCGGCATCACCGTCGTGCCCCTGATCGTGAGCTTCGGGTCCGAGACGTTCCGGACCAACGTCGACCTCACGACCGACGAGTTCTGGGCCCGCATGATCGCGCCCGGGGCGCCGTTCCCCACGACCGCCGCGGCCTCACCCGGCGACTTCCGTGCCGCCTACCAGGCGGCGTTCGACGCCGGTGCCGACGCGGTCGTCTGCATCACCGTGTCGGGCGACCTGTCCGGGACCCTCAAGTCGGCAACCATCGGAGCGGGGCTGCTGGCGGACCGCGAGATCCGCGTGGTGGACTCCCGCTCCGCGTCCATGGGCCACGGGATGCTCGCCCAGATCGGGGCGGAGATGGCGTCTGCCGGCCGGTCCGCGGCGGAGATCGCGGCGGCGCTCGAGGAGACCAAGGGCCGCATCGACCTCTACGTGGCTCTCGACACGCTCGAATACCTCAAGCGTGGCGGGCGCATCAGCGGCGCCCGGGCGGCGATGGGGACGATGCTCTCGATCAAGCCGATCATCACGGTCACGGACGGGCTCGTGGAGCAGGCCGAACGGGTGCGGACACGCGCGAAGGCGCGCGAGCGCTGTCTGGAGCTGCTGACCGCCAGACCGATGGAGCGCGCGACCGTCCTGCACACGACCCAGGCGGATGTCGAGGCGTTCCGGGTGGCGTTCCTGGAGCGGTCCGGGCTGGACCCGGCCGTGGTGCAGACGCGGACGGTCGGGCCGTCCGTCGGCCCCCACCTCGGTCCGGGCTGCGTCGGCGCCGTGGCGGTGTACAAGGCGTAGGTCGTCCGGCGCCGCGAGCTCCGCGCAGGTCGGGCGTCCAGCACGCCATCCCTCCCGCGAGGGCTTCCTCGGCTACGCCTCGGGGTGGTGATCGTGGTGTCCACCCGGGCCAGGCTCGCTCGCGCACGCCCCCTGGTGGTAGGCGAGGTCGTCGGGCCGGGCGGTTCGCCGCTACGACCACCCTGCCACTCGACAGGGCCGGTGAAGTGACGGATTGGTTGCGGCAGGGTGACGAGCGGCCCGTGGCCATCGGCTCGTCGTGGCTATACTCGGGCTCCGAAGGCGGCGTGTGACGCTCGCCCCGGCCATGCCACGGCCGGGGGTCGGAACCGCCCCCGTGGGGTCGTCCGGAAGACGACTCATCGCAGAGGGGCGGCGTCCACCGTCCCGCCACCGAGGATCTTCCGTTCATGACGACGGAACACGTTGCGGCGCAGGTCAACGCCTGGCAGGTCGCGCAGCACCAGTTCGATCTTGCCGCCGAGATGCTCAACCTTGACCCGGGCCTGCGCGCCGTGATGCGCGAGGCCCGCCGCGAGCTCACCGTCCACTTCCCGGTCCACATGGACGACGGCTCCGTCAAGGTCTTCACCGGCTATCGCGTCCAGCACAACCTGAGCCGCGGTCCCGCGAAGGGCGGCATCCGCTACCACCAGGACGTCTCCCTCGACGAGGTCAAGGCCCTCGCGATGTGGATGACCTGGAAGTGCGCGGTCGTCGGCATCCCCTACGGCGGCGGCAAGGGCGGCGTCATCGTCGACCCCAAGAAGCTCTCGCAGAAGGAGCTGGAGGGCCTCAGCCGCCGGTTCTTCACCGAGATCACGGTCCTGATCGGGC